>JABEUW010000228.1 GCA_013043945.1 Vulcanimicrobiota bacterium
TCAACGCCTTCACTCTACACTTGGCTATCTTAGCCCGGCCGCATTCGAGTTGAAGAAAGTATCTTAACTTCTTGTCCGCGAAACCTAATCAAGTCCACTATCTGCTCGCACGAAGCGAAGGCTTCCGATCATTTGCCATTGCGAAAATGACGGGAAGCAGCGGTCGGCAGCGGGTGCCCGTCGACGCGCTTACGTCATTTCTTGTCGCGATACCGATAGATGCCGTCTCCAACGTGTTCGAATCCATTGTTCGACCGATGTTCGAGAGAATATCAGCGATCTCCAAAGAGTCGCGGACGCTCGCCGCGCTTCGTGACGGTCTCCTTCCGAAACTCATCTCCGGCGAGATTCGCGTGACCGAAGCAGAGCGCATAGTGGAGAAGGCGCTCTGATGGCGCGCTACCTCAACGAAGACGATATCGAGCTTTACGCGATCGAAATGCTCGCGGGGCTCGGCTACGCATATCTCCCCGGTGCGGAGATCGCGCCGGACGGGTCGCACGAAGAGCGCAAATCGTTCAAAGACGCTATCCTCGTCAAGCGGCTTCGGGCGGCTATCGCGCGGCTCAACCCAAACCTGCCGCCCTCTGCGCGCGAGGACGCGCTGCGCAAAGTCATCGTGCATGAGACGACCGATCTCGTCCTCAACAACAAGCGCTTCCACCGCTTCCTCATCGAAGGCGTCGATGTCGAGTATAGCGATGGCTCGGGCAGCGTTCGGTACGCGAAGGCGCGGATCATCGACTTCGCCGATCCCGAAGCGAACGATTGGCTCGCCGTCAACCAATATACGATTAAAGAAGAGGCCGGCGAACGCCGCCCCGATCTGCTCGTCTTTATCAACGGCCTTCCGATTGCGCTCTTCGAGTTCAAAAATCCGACCGATCCGAAGGCGACGATCTTGAGCGCCTTCAATCAACTTCAGACCTACAAGCACGATCTTCCTGGACTGCTTGCGTATAACGAGTTGCTCGTTGTCGCCGACGGTACGCATGCGCGCATGGGAGCGCTTACCGCAGATTGGGAGCGCTTCAGCGCCTGGAAGCGTGAGGATGGCGCCGCCGTTCCCGTCGAGATTGAGCCACTCGTCAACGAAGTTTTCGAGAAGCGTCGCCTGCTCGATATTCTCCGTTCTTTCGTCCTCTTCGAGACAACGACGCCGGCGAATAAAATTCTCGCGGCCTATCACCAGTACTACGGCGTGAACAAGGCCCTCGAAAGAACGATTGCGGCAACCGCAGCGGGCGGCGACCGGCGCATCGGTGTTTTCTGGCACACGCAGGGCAGCGGCAAGAGCCTCTCGATGACGTTCTACGCCTCGAAGATCGCCCAACAGCCCGAGCTGGAAAACCCGACGCTCGTCGTTCTCACCGATCCCAACGATCTCGACGATCAGCTCTTCGGTCAGTTCATGCGCTGCGCCGAACTTCTGCGCCAGACGCCGGAGCAGGCGGAGAGCCGGGAGGTTTTGCGCACCGCGCTCGCGGTCGCCTCGGGGCATATCATCTTCACAACGATTCAGAAATTTTTGCCCGAGACGGCGGGCGAACGGTATCCCGCGGTCACGCAGCGGCGCAACGTCATCGTCATCGCCGATGAAGCGCACCGCAGCCAGTATGGTTTTGGCGCCCACATGGATGAAGGGAGCGGCAAGTTGACGTATGGCTTCGCGCGCCACCTGCACGATGCGCTGCCGAATGCTTCGTTCATCGGCTTCACCGGAACGCCGGTTGAGTTAACCGACCACAATACGCGCACGGTCTTCGGGAATTACATCGATGTCTACGATGTACGTCGTGCCGTTGAAGATGGATCGACGGTGCCCATCTACTACGAGGCGCGCGTCGTGAGGGTGGATCTCGACGCGAAAAAGGTCTCCTATCTCGACGAAGAGTTTGAAGATATTACCGAAGGGCAAGAAGAGGACGAGAAGCGCCGAGCGGCGAGCCGTTGGTCGCAGCTCGAAGCGCTCGTCGGTGCCGAGGCGCGCATCGAAGAGATTGCCGGCGATATCGTCGAGCATTTCGAGCGTCGGCAAAAGGGATTCGATTTTGAGGGAAAGGCGATGATCGTCTGCATGAGCAGACGTATCTGCGCGCGGATCTATCAGGCGATTGTCGCGCGGCGCCCGGCGTGGCACGACGATGCCGACGAGCGCGGCGTGCTCAAAGTCGTCATGACCGGAAGCGCCTCCGACGAGCCCGCGCTGCAACCACATATTCGGAACAAATCGCGCCGCCGCGCCATCGAGAAACGCTTCAAGGATCCGGCCGATTCGCTCAAGTTAGTTATCGTACGGGACATGTGGCTCACGGGCTTCGATGTCCCCGCACTGCACACGATGTACGTGGACAAACCGATGAAGGGGCATAGCCTCGTCCAGGCGATTGCGCGCGTCAACCGCGTCTTCAAAACCAAAGCTGGCGGCTTGGTGGTCGATTACTTCGGCATTATGGCCGACTTAAAGAGTGCGCTCGCCACCTACGCGGACTCCGGCGGCAAGGGCGAGCCGGTGCTGAACGAGGAGGATGCGGTCGCCGTACTGCAGCGCGATTATGAAGTCGTGCGCGGGATGTTCCACGGCTTCCCCTACCAGGCGTATCTGGAGGGAAATACCGCAGCAAAAATGCTCGGGCTCAATAAGGGCGCCGACCACATCTTAGGCTTGGAAGACGGGAAGTCGCGCTTTTTGCGTGCCTGTGAGAGCTTGGCAAAGGGCTTCTCGCTCGCCTCGACGTCGGCGTACGCGCGCGGCATCGCCGACGAGGTTGCCTTCTTTCGGGGCGTGCGCGCAACGATCGTCAAGGTCTCGGGGGGTGCCGGGCAGAGCCTCGAAGAGATCGATCTCGCGTTGCAGCAACTCGTTTCGGAGGCGGTCGGCGCGCGCGGGATCGTCGATGTGCTCGCGCAATCCGGTATTGCGCGTCCGGATATCTCGGTCTTTTCCGATGAGTTTCTCGATGAGCTTGCGGGCGTCGAGCAGCGTAACCTCGCGCGTGAGATGCTCGAACGGTTGCTTCGCGACGAGATAAAAGTTCGCTCGCGCCGAAACGCCGTGCAGGCGCGCAAATTTTCGGACATGCTCGTGGAGGCGATTGCCCGCTATGAGAACCGATCGCTCACGACGGTTCAGCTCATCGAGCATCTGATCGAGTTTGCAAAGGAGTTGCGCGACGAGCCGAAGCGCGCTGAGGCGATGGGGCTCAGCGAGGATGAGCTCGCGTTCTACGATGCGCTCGCGCAGAGCAAGAGTGCGGTCGAGGTACTCGGCGACGAAACGCTCCGAACGATCGCCCGCGAGCTGCTGAAGAGCATTCGCGAGAACGCCACGATCGATTGGAACCTCCGCGAGGGCGTGCGCGCCGCCGTGCGGCTCCGGATCAAGAAGCTGTTGCGGAAATATAAGTACCCGCCCGATGCCACCGAAAACGCAACTGACCAAGTTCTCGAACAGGCAGAGTTACTGTGCAAAGATGCGGCGTGATCGCGAATCGGCCCGTTGACGCATAAGTTTCTTGCCGTGATGGTAGCTATTGGAACGCCCTTGATAGCGATTGCCTTAAGCTGGTGGAGCTTCATCTGGGCCGAAAAGGGATCCACGCCGGATGGGTACGGGTGCTCGCCATGGGCAGCAACTGAACTACGGGGCGAAGAGGGCAGTCATTACGGTATGCGCGCACGATCGCGCATGAATGCAAGAACATGCTTCGACTGTGGAGCGTTGTTGCTAGCGGCCGCTGTCCCCGCGGGCATGCTCGTTAACGATATGCACGCATCGAGTCTACTGTTTTGGCTGCTTTACGGTATTTTCGTCGTCCTAACCGTAGGGCGCGCAGCGCACGGCATCCTAACGGTGTGGCGTAGCCGTAAGGAAGATGCGTTCAATTTTTGGTTCTCGGGACGAATGTACCATCTGTACGATCCCGAAAAAGCGAAGCCGTTATTCGAAGAGCTGAATCCTATGCAGATTTGGAGTCTCCTCGATCACCGTAACCGTCTGTTGAGGACCGTCTTGCGCTGCGGGTCGTCGTTCACGATGATAGAGGAAACGCGTCTTCCATCGTGAGGTCTTCATGGCATCAACCAA
>JABEUW010000229.1 GCA_013043945.1 Vulcanimicrobiota bacterium
GGATAGGAGCGCTCCGCGGTGCGAGGAACGTCGCAGCCATGATCCTTCGATTTATCGTCAACGCCATCGCGTTATATCTCATCTTGAAGTTCGTGCCGGGCTTCAACCACGATGCCGGGATCGGGACCGCGCTGATCGCCGCGATCGTCTTCGGCCTCGTGAACATGCTGCTGGGGCCGATTTTGCGGCTGATCTCCGCTCCGATTACCTGGCTGACGCACGGGCTCTTTGCGTTCGTGGTCAACTACCTGCTCTTCGCACTCGCAGCGCATCTGACGCCGGATTTCCGCTCGAGCGGCGATTTCAACCACTGGCTGGCCTACCTCTACGGCACGATCGTCATGATGTTGGTCAGTACGTTGATGGAGCGGAGCACCTCGGGGCAGAGGGCGGGGGGCTCGTAACCCCTCCCTTGCCGGATCGGTTATACTGAGTGTCGATGGTCGCGGGGCTGAATCAGGTTCGACGTGAGGATCCGCGGTCGATGTCAGCAGGCGGAGTTGCGAGCTCTCCTAAAACGATCGCAACGGCAATAACTGCCAACAACAACTACGCACTGGCTGCCTAAATAAGGTAACCACCGGACGCGAGGGGTCGGCCCGAACCACTTCGTCTTCCGGTCAAAAATTCGGGCTGGTTCGCACGGATGATGTGACGCGCAAACGAGATTGACTGCATCTGCGACGCACGATAGCCCAGCTTTGGGGCGATCGAGCGGCTAAGACAAACTCAAAGCTGAGCCTGGAGAACGCATCGGTCCGGCTTTGCGGACTCGGGGGGCAGTACCCCGACAGCTCCACCATTTCTGCAAAATGCGCCGCTCCGGCGCATTTTTTTTCGCCGCCGTGCGCGAAACCCGCGGCGCTCGATCTCGGTCGTACCAAGTATGAAGCAAAGAAAACTCGGTGCCCAGGGCTTGGTCGTTTCCGAGATCGGGCTGGGCTGCATGGGGATGTCGGAATTTTACGCCGGTCGCGACGACGCCGAATCGATCGCGACGATCCACCGAGCGATCGAGCTCGGGGTGACCTTTCTCGATACCGCCGATATGTACGGACCGTTCAAGAACGAGGAGCTCGTCGGCAAAGCGATCGCCGATCGGCGCGAGCGCGTCGTTCTGGCGACGAAATTCGGGAACGTGCGCGGCAGCGACGGTTCGTTCAAAGGCGTGAACGGCCATCCCGATTACGTGCGCTCGGCCTGCGATGCGTCGCTCAAACGCCTCGGCGTCGCACATATCGATCTCTACTATCAACATCGCGTCGACACCACGGTGCCGATCGAAGAGACGGTCGGTGCGATGGCGGAACTCGTGAAGGCCGGAAAGGTGCGTTACCTCGGCCTCTCCGAAGCCGCCCCCGCAACGATACGGCGCGCGCATGCGGTCCATCCCATCTCGGCGCTGCAGACGGAGTACTCGCTCTGGACGCGCGACGTCGAGGACGAGATCCTCGCCACGATCCGCGAACTCGGCATCGGATTCGTCGCGTATAGCCCGCTCGGGCGCGGATTTTTGAGTGGCGCCTTCAAGCGTCCCGAGGATTTTCCGGCCGACGACACGCGTCGCAATCACCCGCGTTTCCAGGGCGAGAACTTCGCAAAGAATCTTCAGCTCGTGGAGCGCGTGCGCGAGATCGCTGCGGAGAAGGGCATCACGCCCTCGCAACTCGCGATCGCCTGGCTCCTCGCACAGGGGCGGGATATCGTGCCGATTCCGGGGACCAAGAAACGCAGGTATCTGGAAGAGAATGCCGCCGCAGCGGCGGTCGTGCTGAGTCCGGGCGAACTGGCGCGGATCGCCGACGCGGCACCAAAGGGAGCGACCGCAGGAACGCGTTACCCCGATATGAGCACCGTGAACCGCTAAATTCGTTCGTGCTATACTCCATCTCGTAAGGCCCACTCTGGGAGACGAGATGGAAGCATTCCAAGTCGGGAAAATGATGCGGATTTTCGTAGACGAACGGGATCGTCGCGGAGTTCAGCCGCTCTATACCGCAATCGTCGAACTGCTGCGAAAACGCGGCATCGCCGGTGCGACGGTGCTGCGCGGCATCGAAGGCTTCGGCGCGCACAACGAAATTCACGTCGCGAAGCCCTTCTCGCCGACGCCGAACTCGCCGGTGCTCATCGAAGTGGTCGACGAAGAAGAGCGCTTGCGCGCACTGATCCCCGAATTGGAAGCGATGATCGGCGAAGGGATGATCACGATCGAAAAAATCTCCTACCTGCGGCTGCAGCGCTCGTAGTCGCCTTCCCAACTTCTTCGCAAATTTGCCGCCCTTTTCGGGTACGCTCGCGCGGTGAACACGCCGGGTCTTCGAAAGATCGTTCTTTTGCACGGGCACCCCGACCCGGACCGGGGACGGTTTGGCTACGCCCTCGCCGACGCCTACGAGCACGGTGCGCGGGCGGCGGGGCATGAGGTGCACCGCGTGGACGTCGCCGATCTCGACCTTGGTTTTTTACGCACCAAGCACGCGTGGGATACCGAGATGCCGGCGCCGGAGATACTCTCCTTGCGCGAGCGCGTCGCAGAGAGCGATCACCTCGCAATTGTTTTCCCGCTCTGGCTGGGAACGATGCCGGCGTACTTCAAAGCCTTTTGGGAGCAACTCTTGCGCACCGGAGCCCCGCAGAACGGAAAGGCGACGGCGCCCTCGATTCTCCGTGGGAAGAGCGCGCGCATCGTCGTGACGATGGGCATGCCCGCCCCGTTCTTTCGTTGGTATTTCGGCGGTTACGGCGTGAAAAGCTTCGAACGCGGCATTCTAAAAATCATGGGCGCCGCGCCGATTCGCACGACCCTGCTCGGCTCGGTCGAAGGGCGCAGTGAGGCCGGTTATCAGCGTTGGATGCAGGAGATGAGCGAGTTGGGACGGCGATGCACCTAACACGAATCGATGCCTCAGCGGTGCTGGCGATTTACGAGCAGCCGTTTCCGGAGTTGGCTTTTGCTGCGATAACGGCGCACCGTGCCTCCTTCGATCCATTGGCGATTCAGCGATCGACGCTGCTCAGCGTCAAAACCGGCGGTTGCTCCGAGGATTGCGGCTACTGCGCGCAGAGCGCGCGTCGCGAGACGCACGTGCGCCCCGAGCCGCTCGCGCAGCTCGATGAAGTCGTCGCGGCGGCGCGCGCGGCGAAGGCGGAGGGCGCCACTCGTTTTTGCATGGGAGCGGCGTGGCGCGGCGTGAAAGACGGCCCGGCATTCGAACGCGTGCTCGCGATGGTGCGCGAGGTCAACGCGCTGGGCATGGAGAGTTGCGTGACGCTCGGTGCGTTGCAACCGCATCAGGCGCAAGCGCTGCGCGACGCCGGTTTGCAGTACTACAACCACAACCTCGATACGTCGCGCGCGTACTACCCGCAGGTCGTTTCAACGCACGCGTACGACGACCGCTTGCAGACGCTCGAACGCGCCCGCGCCGCGGGGCTGAAACTCTGCTGCGGTGGAATTGTCGGCATGGGGGAATCCCGCAACGATCGCGTCGCGCTCATCGCAGAACTGGCAGCGATGGAGAGCCCGCCCGAATCGGTGCCGGTGAACCTGCTGGTTCCCATCGAAGGAACGCCGCTCGCCGAGCGAGCGACCTTCGATCCGATCGAACTCGTGCGAACCGTTGCGACCCTGCGCATCGTGCTGCCGTCGTCGCATATTCGCCTCGCGGCGGGACGCTCCGAGATGAGCGCGGAGCTGCAAACGCTCTGCTTTCTGCTCGGAGCGAACTCGATATTCTCGGGCGACCGTTTGCTGACGACCGAGAATGCCGCGCTCGATAGCGATGCCGCACTCTTCGCTGCTTTAGGCATGCACGCCGAGACGGGCTCCGAGTCGCGTTAACGCGCTGCCTCGCGAGCGATGCGAGCGCGCTCTACGAATCGCCAGGCCTTCGGCATTTGCGGCGTTGCAGCGGCAACTTTCGTGCGGTTCGTTTCGTCGGCGTAGAAGCTGGCGAGGGAGCGTTCCATCGAAGGGTCGTTCTGCGTAAACGCTGCAACGAGGCTCTCCCACCGTTCGAGTAGTGCCTGCGCCTGCACCGATGCCGGATCGACGTTTTCGGCGGCGGCGATATCGGAGAAGAGCGTATTCCACGCCGCAGTGATGTTGGCTTGCTCCGTTTCTCCAAGCGAACGTTCGCCGAGTGCGCGCAATTGCTCGGGAGTGAAATGTTTTCCGTAGTCGATCTGATTCATCATGAGTGTTCCCTGTATAGCGCGAACGAAGCGCTCGCTTCGGAGCGAAGGGGCAAGCCGTAAGCTCTCTCGAGCGGCGCGCATCGCTTCGACGATCTTTTCGATACCCTCACGACGCTCTTCAAGCATGGCGATTTGAGCGTCGAGGGCGCGTCCGATGTCGAAGCGCTCGTCGTCGAGCATGCGCCCTATGGTTGCGAGGTCGAACCCGAGTGCTTTGAGAGTGACGATCTGCTGTAGGCGCATCAACTCGCGATCGCCGTAGAGGCGGTAACGAGCATCGCTGCGTCCTTGCGGGCGAAGCAATCCGATACGGTCGTAGTGGTGGAGCGTCCGAACCGTTATTCCGGTAAGGCGCGCAAAGGCTCCAATGCGATATCGTTCGTTCATAGTGTTATGCGAGCCATGCGGCCCTCCGCTACTCTGCAGCATGACGTAAGGTCAGAGTCAAGTTCCGGCACGCCCCGAGGTATTCTTTTTCGGCCCGCCAATGGCACGGACGATGATCGATCCCACGCAACGCTTCTCCGAACGCGCCGCAGATTACGTCCTCGGTCGCCCTTCCTATCCGGTCGAAGCGATCGACGCGCTCTTCGAAGGCTTCGGCGACCCGCTGAAACTTCGCGTCGCCGATCTCGGCGCCGGCACCGGCATCTCCTCGCGCTTGCTCGCCGAACGTGCCGGCTCGACGATCGCCGTCGAACCGAATGCGGCGATGCGCGCGGGTGCGGAGCCGTTCCCGCGCTTGGAGTGGCGCGACGCGCGCGCCGAAGCGACCGGGCTCCCCGATGCATCGGTCGATCTCGCCACCGCTTTTCAGGCCTTTCATTGGTTCGATGCGCCTGCCGCGCTCGCCGAGATCGAACGCATTCTCCGCCCCGGCGGTCGAGCCGCGTTGCTCTATAACGAACGTGACGAACGCGATCCATTTACCGCCGCCTACGGCGAGCTCGTACGAACCCATGCAACCGATGAGAGCGAGGTGCGTCGCTCCGACGGGCGCCTCACCTTTCTCGCCTACTCGGGTTGGAAAAGAGTTCGCTTTGCACCCTATCCGAACGCGCAGCGGCTCGATCGCGCCGGCCTCTTCGCGCGCGTCGGCAGCACCTCGTACCTTCCGCATAAAGGTGAGGCTGCTCGACGACTCCGTGAAGAACTCGAAGCGCTCTTCGAGCGTTTCGAGCGAGATGGATTCGTGAAGATGACGATGCAGTGCTCCGTGACGCTCGCCGAGACGCGATGAGCGACGTCACCGATTTTTCGGCGGGTGCCGCCGGCGATGCCGCCGCGCAGATACGCTATCTCGATGCCGTCGCGCAGCTCGGCGCGCAAGCGAAAGATGCGACCTTCGTCATGCAGGGCATCGAAGCGGACTCGCGCGTCCTCGATTGCGGGTGCGGCGTCGGCGACGACGTGCGTGCGATCGCGGCTCGCGTCGGCGCGGGCGGCCAGGTGGTCGGCATCGATGCGAACGGCGCATTGATCGCCGCTGCTATCGGGCGCGGCGTGCCGGCGAACGCCCGCTTTCTTACCGGGAGTGCCGAGGAATTGCCCTTTCCCGAGCTCTCGTTCGATGCGGTACGAGCGGAGCGCTTGCTGCAGCATCTCACCGATCCGCAGCGCGCCACGAACGAAATGCATCGCGTGCTGCGCCCCGGCGGATCGCTCCTCGCGATCGATCAAGATTGGCAGAGCATCGTCGTCGCCGGCGGTAGCCGCAGCACCACCCGAAAAATCGTCGATGCCTTCGTCGATTCGCTCGCCGATGGGTGGGCGGGGCGGAGACATCGCGAGCATTTTGTCGCTGCGGGCTTTAGCCAGATCGAATCGCGCCCGTTCGTCACCTCGCTCTCGTTCGTACATGCCTATGCATTCGTGCTGGAATCGGCGGTCGCTGCGGCGATTCGCGGCGGGGTGCTCCAACAGGAGGAGGCGGATGCCTGGGTGCGTGGTTTGCTCGCCGCCGATGCGCGCGGGACGTTTTTCTACGGTGTAACGGTCTTTCTCACGATCGCCGTCCGCTAACGTTCCAAAGCGAGAGGATTGCCCGCGTGCCGACGTTAACGGTCTACGCATGACGTCTCAATATATTCTCGATGCCCACTTCATCGTCGCCGCGCTGGTGATCATCTGCGCTCTCGTCTTCAGCTGGAATACGATGGGGCGGCGCGTGATGGTCGCAGTGACGGGACTGCAGTTTCTCATTGGGATCGTGGTGGCAGGCGTCTTTCACCCGGCGGGTCCGCTGATTTGGCTGCATCTCTCGGGAGCGCTGGCGGCGATGATCGCCTATATCTTTGCACGCCGCATCGGCGAACAGCCGGGTAAGGGAGGGCTCGCTCTCGCGCTCTCGCTCCTCGGCCTGGTGCTCGCTCTTGGGACGTTCTCGCTCGGGATCACGCTCGCGCGTGGGTCGATGTAGTGAGCGAGATCCGGCGTAGCGGGTATCGCTCGTCTGCGAAGTCGCGCCCGAATTACGCGATCCCGATCGTCGTTCTGCTCGTACTTGCGATCGGCGCGGGCTGGTGGTTCATGCGGCCGCATGCGGCCTCGCCCAATACGCTGACGATCTATTACACCGAGATGAACGGCACCACCGTGAAGCCGTGGGATGTAACGCTGCGCCCGCGCCCGGTGGGAAGTACGCACGCGCAATGGTCGCACGACCGCGCGCTCTACGCCGCGCTGCAGGCCGTCGTCGGCCCCCCTGCCGACGTGCGTGCGGTGCGTTTCCCGCCGGGTACGCGCGTCAACGATGTGGCGATTCACGGCTCCACGGTGACGGTCGATCTCTCGAAAGAAGTGGAATCGCAGCCCGGCGGCACCTTCGGTGAGAATGCAGAATTCAAATCACTGGTCTACTCGATGACCGCGCTGCCGGGCATCTCTGCGGTACAGATTACCGTTGGGGGCGTACGGCTCCCAACGCTGCCCGGTGGGCATCTCGAACTCGATGAACCGCTCCATCGCTCGGATTTCTAGCGCGCTCTTCGCGCTCTGCTTCGCACTTCTGTGCGTGCCGCGCATCGCGGTTGCGGCGCCGCTCTGGCAATTCGCGGGGCGCACCTTCGCCTTTACGCACGTCGAGCAGCGCGATTCGACGCTGCTCGTCGGCATCGACGATCCCGCTCTGCGCCGGCTCTTTCACTCGCTCGGAGCAATCGTTACCTGGAAGCCGGGGGCACGCTACGTGCTCGTTGCGACCGGTGAACCGACGATCGTCAGCTTCGCGATCGGGCATCGCACCTACGATATCGGGCCGCTCGCGGTGCGCTCCAAGGTGGCGCCCTTCGTGCGCGGCGGCGAAGCGTACCTGGAGTTCGACGCACTCGCACGCTCCTTAGGCCTGCGCAAAATCGCAGGTGGTGCGGCAACGATCTTACAACCGCAGATTACGAGCCTCGACGTTCGCGATGAAGGCAGCGGTATGCGCGTCATCGCACGCGGAGCGATCCCCTTGCAGGCGCGGCTCGCGCGCGCGAGCGCTCGGCAGATGACCTACGCCTTCGTCGGTCTCGGGAGTCGCCTGCTGCACGTGCGCAGCGTCGATGCCGGCGGCTTGGTTGCGGTGGAGATATCGCAGGTCGGCACGGCGGCGCACCCCACCACCTATCTCACGCTCGATCTCGACGGCAGTTCGCACGTCGCGCAGGTCGGCTCGCTCGACGGTCGCGATATTGGGTTCGTGATCGCTCCCGGTGCGAGCACGCTCGCTGCCGCCGCGCCGGTTGCGCGCGCCGTGCCGATCGCGCGCGCAGCGCCGGCCGTGACCC
>JABEUW010000230.1 GCA_013043945.1 Vulcanimicrobiota bacterium
GCGACCCAACGGCCGACCCGCGCAAAGTCTTCTTCGATGCGCTGCTGCCCATCCACAATGCGGGAGTTGGCGCTTTACCCGCCCAATGCCCGCTTTGGAGGAGAGGAAATGAAATACCGCACGTACCCGCAAACCGACCTGCGCGTCAGTGAAGTCGGCTTCGGGCTCTGGACGACCGGAACCACTTGGTGGGGGATCAAAACCGAGGAGGAGGCCGACGCGCTCCTGCGCGAGGCCTTCGAGCTGGGCATCACCCTCTACGATGCCGCCGACGTCTACGGCAACGGGCGGAGCGAGGAACAACTCGCCCGCGCCTTCGCCGGACGTCGCGAGAAGATCGTCATCGCGACCAAATTCGGATACGAATTTGAGAACGCCGATCCCGCTCACCGTGGCGAGCGCGAGTTGCCGCAGAATACCTCGCCCGCGTTCGTGCGCCGTGCGCTCGAACAGTCTCTACGGCGCCTCAAGACCGATTATATCGATATCTATCAGTTGCACAATGCGCGTCTCGAGCACGTGCGCGACGGATCGCTCTACGAATTGATGGAGGCGCTCCGAACCGAGGGCAAGATTCGCCATTACGGCATCGCGCTCGGCCCCGCGATCGGCTGGCTCCACGAAGGAATCGAAGCGGCGCAACGCGGCGTCTGCAGCCTGCAAATCATCTGGAATATGCTCGAAACCTTCCCCGGCGATCGACAGATTGCCGCGGCGACCGAGGCGGGAAGCCCGACGGGATATATGATTCGCGTTCCCCACTCCAGCGGACTTCTCGAAGGACATTACACCGAGGATACCGTCTTTCCCGAAGGCGACCATCGCCGCCACCGTCCGCGTTCGTGGCTTCTCAACGGCATTAAAAAAATCGACACGCTCCGCTTCCTCGAACGCCCCGACCGTACGCTCGCACAAGCGGCGATTGCGTGGCTGCTCGCCGAACCGCGCGTGATGACGGTCCTGCCGAATATCTACAATCCCGAACAGCTCCGTGAATTCGCGGCGGGATCGGATGCGCCACCACTCACCGAAGAGGAGATCGTCCGCGTTCGCGCGCTCATTGCCACGAATTTCGGCGTCGAAGAGCCGCCGATGAATTACAAAGGGACGATGACGCTAGAAGCGGCGAGCGCATAGTGAACGAGGTCGTTCATAGCAACCGCGCCCCCGCCCCGATCGGCCCGTACAGCCAAGCGATTCTTGCCGGAGACGAGCTCTTTTGCAGCGGACAGATTCCACTCGACCCGGCGAGCGGTGAAATCGTCGGTGGGGATGCGAAGACTCAGGCTCGCCAGGTGCTTGCGAACCTTCAGGCCGTGCTGACGGCTGCGAATTTCTCCGCTGCGGATGTGGTGAAGACCACGATCTACCTCATCGACATCAATGATTTCGCCGCAGTAAATGCCGAATACGAGAGACTCTTCGAGGCTTCGAAGCCGGCGCGTTCGACGGTCGCGGTGGCCGCGCTTCCTCGCGGCGCACGCGTCGAAATCGACGCGATCGCCAAACGTCGCCGCTAACGGCGATGCGGCGGGTGAGGGCTCGCGGGCGTTAACGCCGCGATCAATCGCTTCGCAACATTCCGCACGTGCGGATCGAGGGCATGCGTGGCAAACGCGTACTGCGCGAGGGCGAGAGCCGTCTTTCCCTGGTCGGCGTACGTCTGCCCCAACACGACGTGCATCGCACCATCGTAGGGCACCGCGGCGATTCCCTTCAGAAGCACGCTCTCCGCAAGCGCATAGAGATGATGGCGTTCGTAATCGATACCGAGGTTCAGATAGGCGTCGCGCCAGAATGGACCGACGGCGAGCGCCTGCAGGTAACGGCGAATCGCGCCCTGCCAATCACCGCGTTCGTCGCGAATATAGCCGAGGTTGACGATCGCTTCGGGGAGCTCGGGGCGCTGCGCGTGCGCGGCCTTCAAGAGCGCCTTCGCATCGGCGATGCGATCGACATCGAGATCCGCTACAGCGAGGTTGTTCGTGCATTTGTAATCACCGGGAAGTTCGCCCAAGCATTGCTGAAAATCCGCGAGCGCATCCTTCACGCGTCCTTGGTCGAGCATCGCTAATCCTAGGCCATTGAGCGCACCGACATCCTGTGGAGCGAGTGCGAGCGCATCGCGAAACGCCCGCTCTGCATGTTTCGGTCGCTTTACCGACTCGTAGACCTGGCCGAGATCGTCCTGTAAGCCGGGATCCTCGGGGTGAGAACGCGCTTGGGCGCGGGTGTACGAAATGAATCCCGCAAGGTCGCCTTTGCGACGATGCAGCGAGACGAGATCGATCACCGAATCCGACGCCGGCAAACTTTTATCGAAATACGCAATCGCCTGGTTGATATGATTCTCCGAGGCGAAGACGCTCCCTAAGCGATTGTAGGTCTCCCGATCCCCGCCAAAGTCGCTCACGATAGCCAGGTAGCTCTGCTTCGCGCTCTCGAGATCGCCGGCACGATAATAGAGATCGCCGAGAAAGCGGCGGACGCCGATTTCGCGTGGATGCTCGGCGGTATAAAGCTTGAGGGCGGCGATCGCTCGATGGAGGTGACCCGCCGCTACGAGGGCACGCGCGGCGCGAACCGCCGCATTGGGATCGGCGGGAAAGCCATGCGAGCGTTGAGCGCTCGAGGGATTCACGACGAACCCCGCAGCTGCCGGCACCGGCGGTGCAGCGAGGGCGAGGAGCCCCGCGAGGGCGAGGCCCAGCAGGAGCGTGGGCGATCTCATCGCTCGCCCAGTGTAGCAAAAGTCTGAGCTTAGAGCGAGGGCTTCCTAACGAATTATTTCACGAGCGGGAGCAACCCGGTTGGGAGCAGCGGATAGAACGTGAGAGCGATCGTCGCCACGAGACAGAGTGCGAGGCTCACCCAGGGCAACGGTGCTCCGCGCCCCGCCGGTGCGGATTGCACCGCGTGAACGCGGTGGTCGGGGCGGTACATCGCCATGATGACCTTGGCATAGGCGTAGAGCGAGATCGCCGTTCCCAGCAGCAAGAGCGCCGCGAGCCAAAGGTAGCCGCTCCCGGCGGTCGCCGCGAGGATGAGAATTTTCCCGAGGAAGCCCGCCGTCGGCGGTAAGCCCGCGAGGGCCAACAGGAAGAAGGTCATCGCGGCGGCGAGCAGCGGCCGACGCGCGCCGAGCCCGCGATAGGTTTCGAGCTTCGTCCCTTCTTCTGCATCACCCGAACTTAGGGCGGCCGCGACGGCGAACGCTCCAAGGTTCATCACCGCATAGACCGCGAGATAGAAGAACGCATAGCGCAGACCGAGCCGCGTCGTACCCGCGAGTGCGGCGAGAATATACCCCACCTGCGCGATACCGGAGTAGCCGAGCAAGCGTTTGAGATCGTGCTGCGCGAGCATGCCGACGTTACCGACGATCATCGATATCCCGGCGACGATCCAC
>JABEUW010000231.1 GCA_013043945.1 Vulcanimicrobiota bacterium
ACACGTCGTTAGGAAATCTCTCTCCCATAGAGTTCGAACGGCGGAATCAAGCCGCCTGATGTCCAATCAAAAACCCTCCGCGAAAGCGGGCCAGCTTCATAACGCGATTAGCACCGATTATAACTAATGGCATTTGCTCGCACACGCTCCTTCTAAAAGTGGGGGTGCGCCGCAACGCCGCAGAACATCGGCCCCGTTGGAGGGACCATCGATGCACAGAATCGCCGCGCTGCTGCCTGCCGCCGCTCTCGCGCTCACCACCGGGGTGGCACCCCACTCCGGCGTGCCCGCGCCCCATCCGCCGATCGCCCTGCGCGATTACCGCGCGCTCACCGGCATCACATCGCCCGCGTTCTCCCCCGGCGGCGGGCGCATCGCCTTCATCGCCCAGAAAGCCGATTTCGCGCACGACCGCTACGATGCATCGCTAATGGTGCTTCCCAGCGGGGGCAACTGGGCCACGGCGGGTTCCTGGCCGCGCACGCTGGTCTCGGGGATGCGGGGGCTCCAGTCGCCGCGCTGGGCGCCAAACGGGCGTTCGATCGCGTTCATCGCGCGCGGCACCAAGAAGCGCGCGCAGATCTTCCTCGTCCCCGCCGGCGGCGGAAAGCCGCGCCAACTCGGCTTCGCGCCCAACGGCGTCGAGCAGATTGCGTGGAGCCCCGACGGGCGCACCATCGCCTACGTCATGCCCGATAACGGCCTCTCGGCGAAAGCGAAGGCGGCCCATCACGATCTCTTCACCATCCACAACGACGACTACCAGATTCACGCCGCACCGCGCCCCTCGCATATCTGGCTGCTCCCCGTCGCGGGCGGCCGGGCGCGCCAACTCACCTTCGGCCCGACGAGCGTGCTGGAAAACCCGCCGCCCTTCGCCGGTTCGGTCACCGCACCGGTCTGGTCGCCGAACGGAAAAAGCATCGTGTTCACGCGACAGATCGACGCCAACGATAGCGATACCGATAAAACGACGATCGTCTCGGTCAGTGTCGCAACCGGTGCCGTGCACGTGCTGACGAACACGCCGAGTTTCGAATACACGCCCTCGTTTTCACCCGAT
The DNA here is from genome assembly GCA_013043945.1 of Vulcanimicrobiota bacterium. Taxonomy (GTDB): domain Bacteria; phylum Vulcanimicrobiota; class Vulcanimicrobiia; order Vulcanimicrobiales; family Vulcanimicrobiaceae; genus JABEUX01. The sequence goes on from JABEUW010000231.1 coordinate 1,064, forward strand.
GGAAAAACCGTTGCGTTTCTCTATCCCAAAGGGCCGGGGCCGCTGAGCCAGATGAACGTCTATACCGTGCCCGCAGGCGGCGGTGCGATGCACGATGTCGGCGCACACGACGGCGATGTCGCCACGGAGTACCGCTGGCTCCCCAATGGGCGCGGCTTTCTCGGGATCGTCAACGTCGGCGTCGGAACCGATATCGTCTATCAGCCGCTCGGCGGCGCACCGATGCTGCTCGGTCGGCTCGGCTCGCGCGCATTGCGGCTCGCCCCATCGCAGCTCGCCGTTTCGTCGAAGGGCGCGATCGCCTTCGTCGCCGATAACGCACGCACCGCGCCCGAACTCTATCTGCTGCCGAATATTCTCAGCGCGAATACGCGTGGCGCGCTCGTGCGCTTAACCTCGCTCAACGCCGCCTTCGTCAACTACGCCTATCCCACGAGCGTAGCGATGAAATGGCAGGCTCCCGACGGGCAATGGAACGACGGCATTCTCACCTATCCCAACGGGTACGTTGCGGGCAAACGCTATCCGCTCGTCGTCTACAATCACGGTGGCCCCGAAGCGGCCTCCTCGGAGAATTTCATCGGCGGCGAGATCGGGCCGTTACGCGATCTCTTCGCCGCGCACGGCTACTTGGTGTTCGAACCGAATTATCGCGGGAGCGACAACCTCGGCAACGCGCACGAACACGCGATCTATCGCAATCCCGGCGTCGGCCCGGCGAGCGACGTGATGTCCGGAATCCAACAACTCGAACATCGTGGAATCGTCGATACCGCGCGCATCGCGGTGGTCGGACATTCCTACGGCGGCTACCTCACAACGTGGTTGATTTCGCACTATCATATCTGGCGCACCGCGGTCGTCGCCGACGGTGCGGTGGATTGGACCGAAGAGTACGAACTCGCCGGCGACGGCAACATGGCGTGGACGCGCTATTCGCTCGGCGGTTCGCCCTGGAATCCGCGGAGCGCGGCGCTCTATCGCACCGGTTCGCCGATCACCTACGCCGGCCAGATCACGACGCCGACGCTCATTCTATCCGGGACCGCCGATATCACCGTGCCGATCACCGAATCGTTCGCGCTCTATCACGCGCTCGCGAGCCGGCACGTTCCGGTGCGCTTCATCGGCATCCCCGGCGCACACCACACGCCGCAAGACCCGGTGCACCTTGAGCTCTACTATCGCGCGATCCTTCAATGGGTCGTCGCCCACATGTAGCCGCGTTTGCCGCCCCGAGTAGGACGTTCTTGTCACCCCGAGTAGGGCGCTTTAGCGCCCGTATCGAGGGGCACGTGTGTCACCCCGAGTAGATGGCGAAGCCATCGTATCGAGGGGCAAAAACTTCCCTCGATACGCCTGCTGCGCAGCCTACTCGGGATGACAGGAATGCTGCGCAGCCTACTCGGGATGACAGGAATGCTGCGCAGCCTACTCGGGATGACAGCCTTTGTCACGCCGAGTAGGGCGCTTTAGCGCCCGTATCGAGGCGGCCGAGGCTACTGCGAGCGCGAGGCTTTGTCGGCTAAATACGCCGCGATGCCGGCGCGCCAATCGGGCATCGCGATCCCCAGTTCGCGCAAGCGCGCGTTTTCGAGCGCCGAGTAGCGCGGCCGGCGCGCACCGGCCTTCCATTCGCCGCTGCTAATCGCGTCGAGCGGCGCGTCGATCCCCGCCTGGCGCAGCGCTTC
>JABEUW010000232.1 GCA_013043945.1 Vulcanimicrobiota bacterium
CCGCGAGGGCGAACGCTCGGTCGAACGCGACGAACATCCGCGCCCCGATACGAGTTACGAACGGCTCGCAGCGCTCGCTCCGGCGTTCCGCGAAAACGGAACCGTAACCGCGGGAAACTCCTCGGGGCTCAACGATGGAGCCGCAGCGGTGCTTCTCGTCGAAGCGCAGTGCGCGCGTCGACACGGGCTGCAACCGATGGCGCGCGTTCTCGCTACCGGCGTCGCCGGCGTCGCTCCGGAGATCATGGGTATCGGCCCGGTTCCCGCCATGCACGCCGCGTTACGCTTCGCGGGGCTGCGCCTCGAGGAGATCGACCTCGTCGAACTCAACGAGGCGTTCGCGGCGCAGTCGTTGGCCTGTATAGGCAGGCTCGGGCTCGATCCGGCGCGCGTCAACGTCAACGGCGGCGCGATCGCGCTCGGTCACCCGCTCGGAGCGAGCGGCGCGCGTATCGCCACGACGCTCCTGCACGAGATGCGTCGGCGCGGTGCAAAATATGGGGCGGCGACGATGTGTATCGGCGTCGGGCAGGGGATCGCTACGATCTTCGAAGGAATGAACGACCGATGAGCGTGACGCAGCAAGCAACGAAATTATTGATCGGCGGAGCGTGGGTCGACGCCGAGCATACGTATACCGACTATAACCCGGCGACGGGAAAAGAACTCGCTCGCGTCGCCGACGCCTCGAAGAGCGATTGCGATGCGGCGGTCGCAGCGGCCAGGGCGGCGTTCGATGCCGGAAAATGGTCGGGGATGCCGGCCTCGCGACGCGCGAAGATTCTCAACAAAATCGCGGCGCGCATCGGCGAGATGGCGAGTTCGATTATGGACTCGGAGATCCGCGACAACGGCAAGGCGTTGGCGACGGCGAAGGGCGAGATCGGCGCCATCGTCGACTGCTTCGAGTTTTACGCCGGTGCGATCCTCACGTTCGGCGGGCAAACGCTCTCGGGACCGTTACCGAGTTATTTTTCGTACACGCTGCGCGAACCCATCGGGGTCGTCGGGGCGATCGTGCCGTGGAATTTTCCGCTCTTACTCGCAAGCTGGAAGGTAGCCCCGGCGCTCGCCGCGGGGTGCACCGTGGTCTTAAAGCCGGCGCCGGCGACTCCGCTCACGGCGCTCGCGCTCGGCGAAATCGCGCTGGAGTGCGGGCTTCCCGAGGGCGTTCTCAATATCGTTACCGGAGCCGGCCGAGAGTTGGGGCAGTGGCTCGTCGAACATCCGGGCGTCGATAAAATTGCGTTCACCGGCAGCACGCAGACGGGGCGCAGCGTGGCGGCCGCTGCGGCGCAATCGTTGAAACGCGTAACGTTGGAGCTCGGCGGCAAATCGCCGACGCTGGTCTTCGAGGATGCCGATATCGACGCTGCGGTCGCTGCGTCGATCTATGCCATCTATTACAACAGCGGCCAAGCCTGCGAAGCACGTTCGCGCGTTTTGATTCACGAGTCGGTCTACGATCGCTTCGTCGAAGCGTTTACGAAACGTAGCGCCGGGCTGCGCCAAGGCGATCCGCTCGATCCGCAGACGCAGATCGGCGCGATTACCATGCGCGAGCAATTCGAGAAAATCGAACGGTACTGTGCGCTCGGGCTCGCAGAGGGTGCCCACTTGCTCTTCGGTGGTAAAGCTGCGGAGATCGGCGGCCCCTTCGCCGAAGGAATGTTTTGGCAACCGACCGCCTTCGAAGCCGAGCCGAGCCATCGCATCGCGCGCGAAGAGATCTTCGGGCCGGTCGTCGTCTTCTCGCGCTTTCGCGACGAACGCGAAGCGATCGCGATGGCGAACGACTCCGAGTACGGGCTTGCGGCGAGCGTCTGGACGCGCGATATCGGGCGCGCGCACCGGATCGTCCGTGCGTTACGGAGTGGAACCGTTGCGGTCAACGCGCCGTATAGCGTCTTTCCCGGCGTGCCGTTCGGCGGCTACAAATCTTCGGGATACGGTCGCGAACTCTCCGCCGACACGCTCGCGCTCTACAGCGAAACGAAGAGCGCGCTCGTCCAAATCGGCGAGCGCGCGATGAATCCGTTCGGCGTATAGCGGCGCGGCGCCGGCCGCAGGGTTACGTCCCGAGCTTTATCGGATTTGCAGCCGAGGTGCTCTGCCAGTTCGAGGTGCACAGCTGATAGGTCGTCGTCGTTCCGGATGCCGACGTTTGCGTGAAGAAGCAATAGACCGTGCCGGGAGTCATCGCCGTGAACTGGACCTCTCCGGAGGCGTCCGTCGTCTTCTGTTGGAGCACGTTTGCGGGAACCGCACAGCCGTTGCTCGTGCAGAGCGAGACCGCGACGTTGGGAACTGGAGTCGCCGAGGCGGTGACCTCGACGAACGCCGACGTGATCGATGGGTTCGCCGTCGGCGAAACCGTCGGGGCCGTCGTCGGAACGGAATATGCGGTCAGCCCATTATTCGAGTTACAGGCGACAACGGAGAGCGCGAGCGCGAGCAGCGCGCCGGCGATGATAAACGGTCGTGGCATAGCCGTGCAGAGTGCGCTATCCGGGCTGTGCGTTCCTCTCGCGAGGCTCGGCGACCGGTAGCGAGCGGGCGATATGGGCGGGCAGGAACCCCTTGCCGAGGCGGTTCCACCGAGGGTTCCCGTCGTCGAGCAGCACCGAGGCGCCGCGCTCGCGCACGAGTTCGCCGATGCGTGCCTCCGACTCGATGAACGCCGCATCGCAATCCTGCGAGCGCGCAAAAGCGACGCTCGCCTCGTCGGTGTCGGCGAGCACGACGACGTAGCCCTCCTCTTCCAGCGTGCGCGCGCGATCGGTGCTCGTCGGATCGATGCCGGCGAGGACGACGACGGGCTGCCGAAGGCGCAGAACGCGAGATGCGACGATGGAAAGCACCGTCGAAATCGAGACGGTTAAGACGATGACCACGAAGAGCACCTCGGAGAATCGATTTCCGCCGCGGAAACCCCACGCCGTTAATTGCGTCGCGTAATACGTCGCGAGCGATACGGCGACGATGCCGCGCGGAAAGACGGTGCAGGCGAAGATGCGTTCGCGCAGATTGAGCGCCGATCGTGCGGTTGCGATTGCGACGACGACGACGCGCAGGAGCACCAACGTTCCGGCGATCGCCGCGCCGACGCCGAGGAGCGGTAGGACCGAGGCGATGCGGATCTGCGAGGCGAGCAACACGAAGACGGTCGAGAGTGCGAGGATCGAGAGATCTTCTTTGTACGAGCGCAGCAATCGTTCGCTCGGCAATCCGCGAAAATCGACGACGAGCGCGCAGGCGATGACCGCCGTCAGCCCGCTCTCTTGCGCGACGAATTCACCGAGTGCGTACGCTCCGAACGCCAGCGCGAGCAGCAGCAGCTTCGTCACGTCGCTCGACCACGCACGAGCGTAGCGTCGAAGGAGAAAGAGGCCGATCGCGCCGACGATGAGCCCGACGATCGCGCCCGAGCCGAGCCGTTCGATCGTTGCGAGCGCGGTGAGGAACGGCCCGCGCTCGCGCGTGGTAAACGAGGTAAAGGTCGCCGCAGCGACGATGACGCCCATCGCGTCGAGCAAGATGCCCTCGGATTCCAGGAGATGCCGTAATTCGGGGCGGAGGCGGAGGCGTGCGAGGAGCGGCCCGGTGACGGTCGGACCGGTGACGATGCACGCCGATGCGAGCATCGCCGCGACGATGGTCGAGAGCCCGAAGGCGCGTGCGAGATGCGGAATGACGATTAAGGTGAGCCCCGCACCGAAAATAACGAGCAAGAAGAGCGGGCGCTTCGGTAGGCGGCCGATATCGATGCGTAAGGTCGCTTCGAAAAGCACGATGACCACGCAGAGCGAGAGCAGCGCTCGCGTCGCCGGCGCGGCGAGATCGAGATGGAGAAAGTTGAGCCCGCTCGGGCCGAGTGCGAGGCCGATGGTGAGGAGCGTGATGATCGAGGGGATGCCGAAGCGTCGGGAGAGCGCGCGCGCGAGCAACGCCGCAACGAGCACGGCGGCGGCGCCGAATTCCACGACGAGCGCGGGATACCGAGCGAAAATCGAACTCACGGGCCCGCGTTCCGATCGAAAAAGCGATTCGAGCGATCGTAAAGCAGCGCGTAATATTCGCGGAAGATCGCTGCGGCGGTGCTGCCCGGCCAGTGCGCGGGCAAGAGGACGCTGGGAAGCGCCGGGTCGACGTAGGTAAATTTGCGATAGTCGTGGACGAGCCAGAGACGTTCGACGAATGCATCGCGCTCGCCGAAGGCCCGCTCGCTCCGTTCGGCGTTGAGACGCGGCCGGTAGAGCTCGGTGAAGCGTTCGTACGCCGCTGCGATCGCCGGAAGATTCCAGCAGCGCGCGACCAATGCCGCATCGCTTCCGGGGCCGCGATGCGAACTCTCAAAGATGGCGATATCGCCGCTCGCCTCGGCCTCGGTCGCCGCCGCCGCGACCGCCGCGAGATCGCCGTTCGGGGAGATCCAGGTCGCGGTCGCCAGCGGAGCCCAACCGAGGACCGCGAGCTCCTTCCGCAAGCGGTCTCGCCGGTCGCGGCGGCGCTCGTCGATCGAATAGACGAGCATGCGCCAGTGCCCGTCCCAGTCCACGAGGGGACCGTAGATGCGCGGGCTCAGCTCCTCGATCCGTCGACGGCCGCGATCGGTCACGGCGTAATAGGCGCGGTTCCCGCTCCGTTCGGCGCGGAGCCACCCCTGACGGGCGAGCCGCGAGACTGATTGGCGGACCGCGGCCTCCGAGACGCCGAACGAATCCATCAACCGCACGAGCCCGGCGAGAGCGACCCGCTGCTCCCCGGGTCGGCGGGTCACAACGTCGCCGAAGATATTGAAGATAAAGGAATTCGGGCGCGAAACCTCTCTGGTGAGACTTTTATCGTATATCATTTCTTGCACGGTATGGGATTCTTTTGTCACAATAGTCCTTGCCGGAGGGTGTATGGCTGCGCGAATCTCAACTTTTGACGACTGGATCGACCTGCTGCAATCCTGGCAGAACGATATCGGATTAGACCGTGAGCTGATCGAACGTTTCATGCCCGGATATCGCTTCGAGGCGAAATACGGCGAGTTGCCGACCTCGGAGATCTATTTCGGGGATTTCAAGGGCGAGCGCCGCTGGGAGCGGGTCACCGATATTCCCGACCAGCGTATGCGCGATGCAGCGTTGAATATGATCGTCTATCAGGGCGACACCGAGTTTGCTTCG
>JABEUW010000233.1 GCA_013043945.1 Vulcanimicrobiota bacterium
GTGACGCTGCAGATACCAACGCTGCGCGCGCTCGGGCAACGAGTTTCCCTTACTCGTTGCGTCGGCATACCAACCACGAATCGTGGCCTCGTCATAGAGTAGATCGACGGGGGCTTCGAGGAAGACGGGGCCGGGAACGCCGCTACTCGCCGTCAGAAACGCCGCTTCGAGGGCGGGCTGCAGATCGGCAACGTGCCGAACCTGCATCGCCCGCTTCACGTGCGGTGCGATCGCAGCGCGTTGATCGATATCTTGCAGAGCACCGCGACCGCGCAGCGCGGTCGGAACGCCTCCGCAGAGTACGACGAGCGGCGACTGTGCGAGCCGCGCGTTCTGCATTGCGGTGATTGCGTTGGTAAGCCCGGGCCCCGCAGTGACCGCCGCGACCCCGGGGATCCCGGTGAGGCGCCCTTCGGCATCTGCGGCGAAAACGGCGCTCGCTTCGTCGCGGACGTCGATAACGCGAATGCCGCGCGCCTTCGAGGCGGTAAGAATCGGCGAAATGTGCCCGCCGCAGAGCGTATAGAGCCGACGCACGCCGCGTGCGAGCAGGGTTTCGGCGAGCCGATCGCCGCCGTGACGAATCTCGAGAGTGGGCTCTTCCATCCAACTCCTCTTCGGCAGCGACCCGCCGGGCGCTGCTACACCGGCGCTCCGTTCGGCTTCGCCGTCAATCCGTCGGCGTGCTTCTGCGCGATTTGGAGGAAGGGTTTGATCAGGTCGATCGGCATCGGAAAGACGATCGTCGAATTGTGTTCGCCGCCGACTTCGGTGAGCGTCTGCAGGTAGCGCAACTGCATCGCCGCCGGATCCGATGCGAGAATTCGCGCCGCGTCGAGTAAGGTCTGCGCCGCTTGAAACTCCGCATTCGCATGAATCACCTTGGCGCGGCGGTCGCGCTCGGCTTCGGCCTGTTTGGCGATCGAGCGAACCATGTTCTCCGTGAGTTGCACCTCGCGAATCTCGACGCTGATGACTTTGATACCCCACGATTCGGTCTGAACGTCGAGCGTGCTCTGCACGTCGGCATTCAGATCGGTCCGCTTGGCGAGCATTTCGTCGAGTTCGTGCTGCCCGAGAACCGAGCGCAAGGTTGTTTGGGCGAGCATGTTCGTCGCGCCGATGTAGTTTTCAACCTGAATGATCGCCTTCTCGGCGTCGACGACCCGGAAATAGAGAATTGCATCGACCTTCATCGAGACGTTATCGCGCGAGATGACATCCTGGGCGGGGACCTCCATCACCACCGTCCGAAGGTCGACCCGCACGATCTGTTGGACGAACGGCACGATCAGGATAAGGCCGGGCCCCCGTACGGATTGGAAGCGCCCAAGTTGGAAGACGACGGCTCGTTCGTACTCGCGAAGAATCTTGATACTGGAGAGCAGTATCAACAAAACGATGAAATAGACCGGGAGGAGGACTATCGATGACAGCATAGCGCCGTCCTTTCGGCGCTCGGCGCCTGACGAAGGTGCGCGAAGCGTCGTGCATCTTCATATCGATACCCGTACGACCCACGTTCCAAACATCGCTCCCGAAGCGCTGCCCTCGACGACTCGAGGCGCGGGACGCCGGATTCCGTACGCCGAACGAAAAATGCCGACAAGAAAGCGAGGCCCTGCATGAGCCACGAAAAAAAGCACGATCCGCCCGAAACGGAGCCCTCCGAGAAGCTCAAAAAAGAGATCGAGGACGCGATGGCGGTCTATAGCGACACCGATATGGACCCGAACCGCGACGATCAAAAAGATCTGCACCACGGCGCCGAAGACGAGGAAGAGAGAGACTAGCGATGATCCGTTCGTTCGTTGCAATCACGGCGTTGCTGCTCGCACCGACGATCGGCGCGGCAGCGAGCCTCCCCACCGCGAACCTGCATTGGCGCGAGACCGGTCCGGCGATCGCGGGAGGCCGCGTCACCTCGGTTGCCGGCTCGAGCCAGAATCCGCATCTCTACTATCTCGGAGCGGCGGGTGGCGGCGTTTGGAAAAGCAACGACGGCGGCGCATCCTGGAAGCCGGTCTTCGACCACGAGAGCGTAGGATCGATCGGTGCGGTCGCAATCGACCCGAGCAACGAGAACACCGTGTGGGTCGGCACCGGCGAATCGAATCCACGCAACGACGTCAGCTACGGCGACGGCCTTTACAAGTCGACGGATGGCGGCAAGACGTGGAAAAACGTCGGCCTCCGCAAGACGCAATATATCTCGCGCATCCTCATCGACCCGAGCGATCCACAGCACGTGATCGTCGGGGCACTCGGCGACGTCTTCGCAAATTCGACGGCACGCGGTGCCTACGTCACCTTCAACGGTGGAAAGACCTGGAGCAAAACGCTCGACGTCGGCCCGAGCAGCGGGGTCTCCGACCTCGCGATGAATCCGCACACGCCGAACGTCATCTTCGCCGGCGTCTGGGAGTTCCAGCGGCGGCCGTGGACCTTTCGCAGCGGCGGCAAACGCGACGGCATCTATCGCTCGACCGATGGCGGACGTACGTGGCACCGGCTCAGCGGCGGCGGGCTCCCTACCGGCATCACGGGGCGGATCGGCCTTGCGGTCGCGCCGAGCGATCCCAACCGCGTTTACGCGCTCATCGAAGCGAAGCACGGCATCCTCTGGCGCTCCGACGATGACGGCAACACCTGGAAGTTGGTGAGTTCGAACACGCTCGTCGACCAGCGCCCCTTCTACTTCTCACATATCGAAGTCGATCCGAGCAATCCGAACACCGTGTATACGGCGTCGACTTCGCTTGCCGAAAGCACCGACGGCGGCCTCCATTTCAAGGCAATCGCACAGAACGTCCACGGCGATTTTCACGCGATCTGGATCGCGCCGAACGACCCGCGGCGCATGATCGTCGGTGAAGACGGCGGCTACGCACTGACGGTCAATGGCGGACAAACCTGGGCATTCTGGGCGAACCTGCCGATCGGACAGTTTTATCGCGTCGGGCTAGGAAACGATAACCCGTACACCATCTGCGGCGGCCTGCAGGACAACAATTCCTATTGCGGCCCCTCCAACTCACTCGATATGGCCGGCAACACCAACGCGTCGTGGTACGCGGTCGTCTACGACGACGACGGCCAATGGGCGATCCCCGACCCCCACGACTCCAAGATCATCTGGTCCGACGGCCAAGACGGCGCACTTTTCCGCTTCGACCGTACGTCGCGCGAATACACGTTTGCAGAGCCGTACTTTACCAGCGTCCAGCAAGATTACGATATCGCTTCGAGCCCGTACCGTTTTAACTGGGAGTCGCCGATCGGATTTGCGCCATGGAATCCGCACATCGTATGGTTCGGCGGCAACGTCGTCTTTCAAACCACCGACCGCGGCCTTACCTGGAAGCCGATCAGCCCTGATCTTACGCGTAACGACAAGGCGCACCAGGGCCCCTCGGGTGGCCCGATCACGCACGACGTGACCGGTGCAGAGTACACCGATACGATTCTCGATATCGAGGGCTCGCAACTCTCGCGCGGCGAGATCTGGGTGGGAACCGACGACGGCATCGTGCAAATGACGCGCGACGATGGCGCGCATTGGAAGAACGTCACGCCACCGGGCGCCAACCCCAACGGTCGCTTTGAAACCGTCGCGCCCTCGCCGCTCCAACGCGGTACCGCCTATGCCGTCGAAGATTCGCACTTGATGGGCGATAACGCACCGGAGGTTTGGGTAACCGACGACTACGGCGCGCATTGGCGTTCGATTACGAACGGCTTACCGCACGATCTGTGGACGCGTTCGATCCGACCCGACATTCATAACCCGAACCTCGTCTATCTCGGAACCGAGGAGGGCGTGTGGGTATCGTACGATCGCGGCACGCACTGGCAGAGCCTCCGCAACAACATGCCTCCGGTTTCGGTGCGCGATATTCGCATCCAGCCGCAATTCGACGATCTCGTCATCGCAACGCACGGCCGTTCGATCTGGGTGATGGACGATTTGCGGCCACTCCAACAACTTCCGAACGCCGTCAAGGCGGGCGCGATGCTCTTCGCTCCGCGCACATCGTACGAGTACAATCTCACGAATAACACCGAGGGCACCTACACGAACTTTGCCGCGAAAAATCCACCCTACGGCGTACCGATCACCTATTACCAAGCCAAGCCGCAGGCGCACGTTCCGCTTCTCGCAATTCTCGATTCCTCCGGGCGGGTCGTTCGCACGCTGAAAGGCACGAATCTTGCGGGACTCAACCGTATCGTTTGGAACTTCACCACCGCACCGCCGGTACGATGGACCGGCGCCGCCAATCCCGCCTTCGCCGGGCCAAGCGATGGAGCGACGGTCGTTCCGGGAACCTATTCGGTGCGCATCGCGCTGAATGGACGCACCTTCGTGCAACGCTTTGCCGTCAAACCCGATCCGCAAGCGACCGTAACTCTCGCGCAGATGCGCGAGAGTTACGATGCGTTTGCACGGCTCAACAACCTGTACTCCAGCGTCGACACGATGCTGAACCACCTTGACAGCATCGCGAAAGCCATCGCTGCCGAACCGGCGCTCTCGGGGCCGGCCGCTGCGGCGCTGGCACGCGCGCGAAGCGGGCGTACCGCCGTCATGGCGCAACTCACCGCGAATTATAGCAATGGCGAAGACTCCGTCTCGCGCCCGGGCGCGCTGCGCGAGAATCTCGACGGAGCGCTGAGCTCGCTGCAGTCCTTCCCGGTACAGGGCATCATCACGCAGGCGGCAGCACAGTTCTATGCTCGTATCGACGCGGAGTATCGCGCCGCTCGCAACGCCTACAACGCCTACGTTCGCTCGCTCTCCGCACTCAACGTGCGCCTGCGTGCGGCGGGCGCCCGTACGTTGCCGGTGATTCCGATGGAACCATAAGGCGCGCCTGCGCGATTGCGTCGTCGCAAGCGGCGGAGATAAGCGCGATCCGATCGGCCGCGAGATTGCCCGAGGAGGCGTGCACAATCGGCGCCACCGCGCGCCCAATGATTTCGATTCCACCGCGCGGGTCGTAGAAACCGACCATTTCCAGAGCCCCTCTTCCCACGCTCGCTACGATCACGGAGTCGTAGGGAGTCGCCTCCGCACCCGCACGCAGTTTTGCGCGAAGGGCATCGAGCTGCGAGCTCTGCGGCTCCGTTTCGATCTGCAATATCTCGGAATACATTCCGAACCGTGATCGCACCAGCGGATCGAGCACCCGCTCCTTACCGTGTTTCGTAACGATGACTGCTCGCCTTCCCGCAAAGGGATGCCCGTATTCGTGCGCCGCGGATGCAAGGCCCGGGGCGCTCGTCACGCTCACTGCCCCTGGCCGAGCGAGAATCCCGGCACGCCGTCGAAGGTATAGAGTCCCTCGGTTTTAATGATGTCGAAGCCCGCCCGTTCGATCGCCGCAAGCAGATCGACGACGCTCGCACCGCTCACCGTGCCGTCTCCTACAAAGCGGCAACGCCAGTGATCGACGCAACGCGTCATCGCACTCGAACGCGGCCAAACCTGCGTCCCTCGATTGGTAATCATCTTGAGCGTCAACCCCGAGGGCGCGCTCTGAAGCCCCGCAGCGAGCTTCTCGACACTACCTCCGCTCCAGTCGAGGAAGACGTCGACGCCGACACGTTCTTTTTTCTCCGCAGGCGCCTGGACGCGCGATGCGCGCGCGGGCGTATCGGGCAGAGCGTTGCCGATTGCCGGGGAGAGAAGGCGTTGCGGCGTGCGCCCGAGCCGATCGATCACGGCAGCGGCGAACTCGCGAGTGGGGAGGCAGCGCAGGCTTTGCGCACCATAGATATCGCGCGTATGAAGCCCTTCTTCGATCGTGCAGAGCCATGCGTCCTGAACGATTTTCGCGACGTTCGTTTGGCCGACGTGCGAAAGCATCATCACTGCGGCGTTGAGCAAACCCGATGGGTTCGCGATGCCGGTGCCGGCGATATCCGGCGCAGAGCCATGAATCGCCTCGAACATCGCGATCCCCTCACCAACGTTTGCAGAGCCCGCCATTCCAACCGATCCACAGAGCTCCGCCGCCACGTCGGAGAGAATATCGCCGTAGAGATTCGGCAATACGATAACGTCGAAACGCTCGGGATTCACCGCGAGCTTTGCCGCACCGATATCGACGATAAGATGCTCGTGCTCGAGATCGGGGTACTCCGCCGCAATTTCATTGAAGACGCTATGGAAGAGCCCGTCGGTAATCTTCATAATGTTGTCTTTGCTGAAGCAGCTCACGCGACGACGCCCGTGCGCTCTCGCATATTCGAATGCATAGCGGATAATGCGCTCGCTCCCGCTGCGCGTGATCAGTTTCAGGCATTGCGTCACATCGGCGGTTTGGCGGTGCTCGATGCCGCCGTAAACATCTTCTTCGTTCTCACGCACGATGACGACGTCCATTTGTGGATGCAAGGTGGGCACGAACGGCGAGAGCGCGCGACATGGACGCACGTTTGCAAAGAGTCCGAACATCTTCCGGATCGTCACGTTGAGGCTCTTATATCCGCCCCCTTGCGGAGTGGTAATCGGGGCTTTGAGCAGAACGCGAGTCGCCTCCAGGGTGGCGAGCGCCTCGTCATCGATGCCGCTGGGAACGCCCGCTCGGTAGACGCGTTCGCCGATCTCAATCGGGCGGGGCTCGATTCGCGCTCCTGCCGCATCGAGGATCGAGAGCACGCTGCCCATGATCTCGGGCCCAATGCCATCGCCGTGGGCGATGGCCACCGGCACGGCGACCGCGGTCGAAGGGGCAACATTGACGGAAGGCATCAGATTTCTATTCCTTTCATGAACTTAGATACATGAAACCGTATTCCTGTATGATATAACTCTAGCGAACCCCCGCTGTCAAGATGGGAGATCGCAATGGACCCACGCTCCGGCTGGACCTTCTTGAGCAATCACGCCCACGTGATGATCGCGCTTGCGCGCGATCCCGAGCTCCGTCTCCGCGATCTCGCCGAGCAGGTTGGGATCACCGAGCGCGCAATCGCCCAGATCATCGTCGATCTCGAGGGCGCCGGGGCGATAGCTCGCGAACGCGACGGGCGGCGCAACGTCTACCGCATCCACCCCAACGTTCCGCTGCGGCACCCGATCGAAGCGCACCGAACGGTCGGCGACTTACTTGAAGCCGTCATGCGTACGACGCGCTAGCGCGGAGCGCACTCAGCAACGATCCTCACTGCGATTGAAACCACTCCGAGTAGATGGGATGAGAAGGCCGGTCGCCGAAGCGGTTTTCGAAAGAACACCCGCGTTGCGCACTCAGAGGTGCAAGGAGACCGACCTTCATGAACA
>JABEUW010000234.1 GCA_013043945.1 Vulcanimicrobiota bacterium
CCAAACGGGCGCCGGGTGCCTCGAGCGAGGTTTCGCGATCCCGGAGAATGAGCCCGGCACCGAAATCGGCGCTGGCAAGAACGATCGATCCGTCGCGGCCGACATGCGAGACGGCGCTTTCGAGAGCGATGCTATCGCTACCGACCTGCTGCGCGGTTGCGAAGTGCAGGTGGGCGCGTTCTTCGACGATCAGTTCGCTGGTGCCGACGACGAAGGAGCCGGCGGCGCTTTGGAATTCGACGATGACGGTCGCGCGGGCGCCGGCCTCCAAGAGAACGAGCGTACGCGGAAATGCCGACGACGCTCCGATGCGATAGGCAATACGGATTGGTTCGGCGACATCGTACTCTGCGGGAACGTGAACGAGTGCTCCAAAGGAGCTCAGCCCCATGGCGAGCGCGCCGAATTTCGAGCGCTCGATATCGACGAGGCGAGTGATGCGTGCGAGCGTCTCGGCGTGTTCGCGCGCGGCCGTCGCGAGCGGAAGAGCGATCGCGCGACCGAGCGATCCGGTGAAGCTCACCTCATGCTCGGCATCGACTCCGGAGCTCGGATCGAACGCAAGTGCATCGAGATCGATCTTCCAGCGACGGTTGGGGCGCGTGCGCCCGGAGCCGTTGGTGAGATAGAGATCGACCGCTCGCGAGCGCATGGCGTGCGAGAGGATGCGTGCGTCTCCCGCGTTGGCGGCACTCTGCAGGCGATCGCGGGTCGGCGGAGCGAGAACGCCTTCAGGCACGCGCACCGACCTCATCGCGAATGCCGTCGTAGCCTTCGCGTTCGATGCGCTCGGCGAGGTCGTGAGCGCCGGTGAGCACGATGCGCCCATCCATCATGACGTGGACGACATCGGGGGTCACGTATTTAAGAATGCGGGGATAGTGGGTGATGATCAGCATGCCCGCTTGGCGCCCCTCTTCGCTCGCGCGCAGCGCGCCGATGGAGTCGCCGACGGCGCGCAGCGCGTCGACATCGAGCCCCGAGTCGGTTTCGTCGAGGATTGCGTATTTCGGCGCGAGCATCGCCATCTGGAGCATTTCGAGGCGCTTTTTTTCACCGCCTGAGAAGCCGTCGTTGAGATAGCGGCCCATGAACGAAGGGTCCATGCCCAAGATCTCCATCTTTTCGACGAGCATCGCGCGGAAGGCCGCCGGAGCGAGCGAGCCCGGGCGAACCGCTTGGCGAGCGGCGTGAAGGAAGTTGGCGACCTTTACGCCGGGGATCGCTGCGGGGTACTGAAACGAGAGAAAGAGCCCCGCCCGCGCCCGCTTTTCAGGGGTGAGTTCGAGCAAGGAGGCACCATCGAGCATCGCGCTTCCGGCGGTGACCTGGTAATGCGGGTGCCCGGCCAACGAAAGGGCGAGCGTTGACTTCCCGCTGCCGTTCGGGCCCATGAGGGCGTGGATCTTCCCAGGCTCGACGACGAGGTCGATACCGCGGAGAATCTCGGTATTTTCAACGGTCGCGCGCAACCCTGCGACGCGTAAACCCATAGTTTCGCTCACTGCCAACCTGCTCCCGATCTGGGTGGATACGTGCTGTACTCTCCGAATATCGTAGCCTCGCTTTCCTAGAAAGTCAAGGAAAAACTTTACTATCTAGGTCGCACATGCTAGAATCCGCTCTAGATGCACGCAGATCGTTTCTTCCAGAGTACCCGAGGGCGGATCGTTGAAGAGCTGCGCCGGCGCGGGAGCGCCTCGGCGGCAGATCTCGCTGCCTCCTTCAATCTCTCCCCGAACGCCGTGCGCCAGCAGCTCATCGTTCTCGAACGCGACGGCCTCGTCGTCGAGCGCTCCGTGCGCCGCGGCCCCACGAAGCCGACGCTGGAGTTCTCGCTCACCCCGCTCGCCGATCGCTATTTTCCGCAGGCCTACGACCGCATGCTCTCCGCCGTTCTTCGGGAGTTGCGCGAACAGCATGGCCCCGAGGCGGTCGAGCGCCTCTTCGACGGCATCGCGGAGCGGACGCTTGCAAAGGTGCGGGAGCGCATTACCGGCGACGATACGCACGAGCGCGCCGCGCAGCTTGGCGATGTTTTGCGCGAGCAAGGAGTATCGGCGACCGTCAATCTCATCGAGGGCGGCGTCGAATTGCGCGAGCATCATTGCCCGTACTCCGAGGTCGCGAAAGAGAACCCCGAGGTCTGCAGCGTGATCCATCGCGTCATCGATGAAACGATCGGCGAACACGCCCAGACCGAATCGATTGCAACCGGCGGACGCGAGTGCCGGTTCGAAGTTCGTACGGCCTCGGCCGTCGCCGCCCCATAAGAGAAAGCGAAGAGATCGGAATGGATTTTCCAAAATTTCAACGGCTGGTTGAAGAACGACGCGGGTTCCGCACGATGGATGACGCGACCGCGAGTGGTGAGTATTTCAGCGACTCTTGCGGTGATATGTATAATTTCTTTCTCAAGGTCGCACCGGGCGCGGTAATCGAGGATATTACCTATTTTACGACCGGGTGTGGATTCGGGACCGCGACCTGCAGCTTGGTCGTCGATCTCGTGCGCGGGCGTACGATCGAACAAGCCGCCGCGTTGAGCACCGAGGAGATCGAGGCCGCGCTCGACGGGTATCCGGAGAAGAAAAAAGATTATCCGGAGCGAGCGATCGAGGCGCTGCACGTGGCGATCGCCGATTATCGTGCGAAGGTTGCCGCCGGGACGATTCCCGACTATGCCGCGATGCCCGCGATGCCCGCGCAGCCGCGCGCCGCGCGCGACCTCGAACCCGTCGCGCCGGCGGCGGCGGCCCCCGTCGATGAAAAAGTCTTAATCCGACTCCATTAGCGCGCGTCCTACAACCACGAAATGCCCCTCGATACGCCGCTTGCAGCGGCTACTCGGCGTGACAATGCGCTGCCCACTCGGCGTGCTGCGCGTTTACGAATGCGCTAAATAGGGATTCGTACGTCGCTCGTGGCCGATCGTGGTCGATGGCCCATGTCCCGGCACGACGAGCGTGTTGTCGTCGAAGACGAGCAGTTTTCGTTCGATCGAATCGACGATATCCTCCATCGAGGTACCGCCCAAATCCCACCGTCCGATCGATCCGGCGAAGAGCGTATCGCCGGTAAAGATGGTGCTATCCCCTTCGGTTGCGAGCGAGAAACTGACGCTTCCCGGGGTGTGCCCCGGCGTGTGAAGGACTTCGAGCGCGAGGGAGCCGACGACGAGACGGTCGCCGTCGAGGAGATCGCCATCGAGTCGAACGGGCTCCGACATCGAGAAGCCGAAGGCGCGGACCAACGCGGGTTGCGCGTGGTAGATCGGCAGATCCGCCGGGTGCAAAAGGGCGAGCGCCCCGGTGCGTTCGCGCAATCCGCCGACATCGGCGATATGATCGAAGTGGGCGTGCGTGTGCACGAGATAGCGAGCGCGCAAGCCCCGAGCGGCGAGGCGTTGCAGAACCTCTTCGCGCCCGTCGCCGCCGTCGATAACGATCGCTTCCCCCGTCCTCTCGTCGCCGAGGATCGTGGCGTTGCAGGAGAGCGCTCCGACCGGAAAACTCTCGACGATCACGAGACGCGCTCGAGCGCGAAGGAACGAAACGCGCCGTCAAAATAGCCGAGCGGCTCTCCAGGGCGGTGTGCGGCTCGCTCGACCTCGGCGATGAAGATCGAGTGCGATCCAATAGCGTGCTCTTGAGAGACGGCGCATTCGAAGTGTGCGATCGCACCGGTGATGAGAGGGATCCCTTCGATCCCGCGCTCGGTGGCGAGGCCCTCGAATTGCAGCTCCCGCCGTTTGCCCGAAAAACGCTCCGCGATCTCGCGCTGCTCGGCGGCGAGGACGTTGAGCGCGAAGCGCCGTGAATGTGCGATGTAGAGATAACTACGCGCTTGGCGGTTCACGCAGACGAGCAACGTTGGCGGCTCCAGCGATACGCTGGTGAACGCGCTGATCGTTATGCCGCGCGCTTCGCCCTCGCGGACGGCGGTGACGACGGCGACTCCGGTCGGTACGCACCGCAGCGCCGAACGCGTTGCATGCGCGAGCTCGAGCTCGCGGTCGTTCACCGAATGCGGGCTCCGATACCGATGCCGTTTCCGAGCGCGAGGATCGTCGCGTCGAGATCGGGGTGGCTGAGAAAGCGCTCGTTAAAGGCGCGGATCGCGCGCTCGTCCTCACTGTCGCTTTTTGCGGGAGCTTCGGCGACATTGCCGAGCAAGCAATCGTCTACCACGATAAGTCCCGAGCGTTTTAACATCGGTACCACCAAATCGAGATAATCGATATACTCCGGTTTGCGAGCGTCGAGAAAAACGATATCGAGATTCCGGTGTCCGAAATTGGGCAGTAGCTCGAGCGCGCTCTGGTTGAAGAGGGTGATGTAATCGCCCTCCCCCGAGCGCTGAAAATACGAGAGGGCGACCTCGGTCCGTTCGACATCGGTGTCGAGCGTCCAAATCTTTCCCATCGGCGGCTGGGCGAAGGCCATCCATAAGGTTGCATAGCCGTATCCCGTCCCGATCTCCAAAATACGATTGGCCTGCATCGCATGGACGAGGGTGGAGAGCAAGCGCCCGGTGTCGCGGGAGACCAGTGGGACCCCATCCTTACGCGCGTGCTGCTCGAGTTCGAGCAAGAGCGCGTGGATCGGAGGGTGCACGTTCTCGAGATAGGTTATCGCATCAGCCACCTCGCGACGCTTCGCGCTTTGCGCCGAATCGGCCCGCTTGGCCGGCTCGGGCGGGAGGCCGCACGCCATCGGGGGCGAACGCCTCTCAGCCCATGATTGCGAGGCTGCGCCTCTTTCCGCTTCATGCGGTGCTCTTTCCGGGGGCAGCGCTCAATCTTCATATTTTCGAACCACGGTACCGTCAGATGATCGCGGAGTGCCTCGCGACCGGCGAAGGGTTTGGGGTCGCAGCGATCGCCGATGGAGCCGAAGCCGGCGATCCCCAGGTAATCCCGCACGAGGTCGGCACGATCGCCGAAATTGCTACGGCACATGAATTGCCGCTCGGTCGTTATTTTATTCAAACGATCGGCACCTAACGATTTCGCATCCTCGAGGTGCTCGAACGCGAGCCGTATCTCGTCGTGCGCGCCGAAATATTCGAAGAAGCGCCGTCTTCGCGCGGGCTCGATGCGCTCGCCGATCGCTTGCACGTTGCGTTCGAAGAATATCTCGCGCTGATCGTCGAGTACTCCGGGAACGAATTGGGAACCGATCCTCCGGAGGATCCGGCCGCGTTCTCGTTTTTCGTCGCCGACGCACTGCGCGTCTCCGAGAGCATCAAGCAGCGATTGCTCGAACTCACCGAGACGGAGATTCGCCTGCGCGCCGAGATCGACGTGCTCGAACGTTTGTTACCGCAGCTCCGCCGCGTCGTGGAGCGGCGTCGCGCCGAGATCGAGTTGCGTCGGGCGCGCGGCGAAGATATTTTCCACCGCACCGCTCCCGACCCGTTGTTGGGAACCTACTTCAGTTTGAATTAGCCGCCGATTCTGCAGCTTCGATGACGTTGTGCAACAGCGTCATATTGGTGACCGGTCCGACACCGCCGGGAACCGGCGTAATTGCCCCCGCGACCTGGAACGCACTCTCGTACTCGACATCGCCGCGCAGGACGCCGTCGACGACTGTCGTGCCGACATCGATGACCGTTGCGCCCGGCGCAATATCGGCTCCACCGATGAGCCCCGGCACGCCGGTTGCAACGACGACGATCTCGGCGAGCGAGAGAAAGGGCTGGAGGCTCGCCGATTCTTTATGCAAGACCGTGACCGTCGCGTCGGCGGCGAGCAGCAGCATAGCGACGGGGAGTCCGACGACGATCGAGCGTCCGATGACGACGGTTCGTCGCCCGAGCGGTGGCCAATGGGGGCTGCGTTCGAGCAAGCGCATCACTGCGGCGGGAGTCGCCGGGACGAAACGCGTGCCGCTTCCAAAGGCGAGGTGCCCCTGGTTGGTGGGGTGGGCGCCGTCGACATCCTTCTCCGGTGGAATTGCGTCGGCGATCTGCCGAATCGAGAGCGATGGCGGCAGCGGTTGCTGCAGCATCACGCCGTGGACGCGTGGATCGGGGCCGAGGCGTTCGAGGCTCTCACGGACCTGCGCCGTATCGCTGATTTCGGGGAGCCGTTCGACGCAGACGTCGACGCCGCAGCGTTCGCCGCTGCGAACGAGGTTGCGAACGTACGCGATGCTCGACTCGTTTTCGCCGACGAAGACGATAGTGAGGCGCGGTTCGATCCCTTTGGCGCGCAACGCCGCGGCGCGTGCCGTTAAATCGGCGCGCATCTCGGCTGCGAGGGCACGGCCGTCGAGAATGTGAGCGGGCATGAGGGAGCGCACGATTCGTTTTAAAGGAGTCCCGCACCTGGAACGCGAGCACGCGCTCTATGGAGACCGATGAACATCGCATGGGCGAGGGGAAAGAAGGTCGTATGCTCGC
>JABEUW010000024.1 GCA_013043945.1 Vulcanimicrobiota bacterium
ACCCGAATCGCCATTCTCTCCCCGGCACGCGGAACCTCGCGCGCCGGTAACGCGGTGACCGCACGCCGATACGCTCGGCTCTTTCGCGCATTGGGCTATCGGGTTCGGATTCTCCCCTCCGACACGCCCACGGTCGAGGCCGATATCGTCGTCGCGCTCCACGCAAAGAAAAGCGCCGCGGCCGCCATACGCTTTCGCAAGGCCTCGCGCGACGGCCGCCTGATCGTCGTTCTTACGGGAACCGATATCTATCGCGATCTTCCTCGGAGTCGGGTGGCGCTGCGCGCACTCGAGGCGGCCGACGCCATCGTTGCCCTGCAACCACTCGCCCTCGATCTGCTTGCGCCTTCGTTGCGCCATAAGGCACGCTCCATCGTGCAATCGGTCGCACTGCCGGCCTCGCTTTCGCACACCCGACGAGGGGAGGCTCGCTGTGAGATCGCCGTGCTCGGCCACCTGCGGATTGAGAAAGATCCGCTCCGTGCCGCCTACGCAGCCCGTGCGCTTCCGCGCCGGTTTTCCGTGCGCGTCACGCTCGCCGGGGGCGTGATCGACGCGCGCTATCACGAGCGCACCGCCGACGAAATCGCCTGCAATCCGCGCTTTCGTTATCGCGGCGAGCTCGGTACGCGCGCCGCGCTGGCATTACTCGCGCGCAGCGACGCCCTCGTCCTCTCCTCGCGCATGGAGGGCGGCGCGAACGTTCTCGGTGAGGCGATCGCACTGCGCGTTCCGGTACTCGCGTCGCGCATCGACGGGAATATCGGTCTTCTCGGCGCGAGCTATCCGGGGTATTACGAGGTTGGATCGACGGCATCGTTGCGTCGATTGCTACAACGATTTATAGAGGATCGCGCCTTTCGTCGCGCGTTGCGCGCCCATATCGCTCGGCTCGCGCCGCTCGTCCGCCCGATTCGCGAACGCACGGCCTGGGCGAAGGTGCTCACCGAGCTTCGAGCGCTCGAAGCTCGATCGGGGTGCCGTTGAGGGCCGCATTCCCTGTGAGCTCGTCGAGACGCCGCGGATCGGTGAGATCGTTGATACTCGCTCCGGGATGCGCGGAGGCCACACGCAACCGCACGCCCTCGCGCCCGTGTCCGAATCCATGTGGAAGGCTTGCGACGCCGGGCATCACCGAGTCGTCGATGCGAGCACGCGTCTCGATAGAGCCGACCGCGCTGCGCACCTCGACCGCCGCGCCATCCTCGATACCATAGCGCGCGGCGTCCTCTGGGTGCACGATGAGCGTGCAGCGCTCCTCACCGCGCATCAAGCGCGGTGCGTTGTGCATCCAAGAATTATTGTTGCGAAGTTCGCGCCGGCCGATCAGCACGAGGTCGGGGATCGGTGAGGCGATCGCTCGCTCGAGGCGCGCGAGATCGGCGAGCATCGCCGAGGGCGCGAGATCGATACGGCCGTTGGCGGTGAGCAAGCGATCTGGGAACGAAGGCGTCAGTGCTCCAAAATCGCGGCCGTGCGGAAAGCGGCGAAGCTCGTCAATCGAGGTATTTCTCGGGCCCGCCTGTAGCGCGCGCTCGATCCGCTCGCGCGGCGGCGTCGGCGTTCGGCCACTCGACCGTCGCGCGAGTTCTTCGAATATCTGCCAGTCGTACCGCTGTTCGGGAGCGATGGGAAGGACGGGATCGTTCCAACGAGCGGTATTCCGTACCGCGAAATGATGGAAGATCGCATCGTAGTGTTCGGTCTCTAAACCGATCGCGGGGGGAAGCACGATATCGGCGTGCCGGGTCGTTTCGTTGATATAGGGATCGATGGCCAGCATGAAATCCAGGCTTTCGAGCGCGCGATCGAGTGCGCGGCCGTTGGGCGTGGAGAGCACCGGATTCCCCGCAATCGTTACCAACGCACGAATTTGGCCTTCACCGGGCGTCGCAATCTCTTCGGCGAGCGCTGCAACGGGAAATTCACCGTTAAACTCCGCCAAAGCACGCACCCGCGTGCGACGCTGCGAGGTGAACTCGGCTCCAGGTTTCGCCCCGAGTAAGAGATCGAAGGCCGGCAACGGAAACATCGCGCCGCCGACTTCGTCGAGATTCCCCGTGAGAGCATTGAGGAGCGCGAGCAACCATTGGCAGAGCCCGCCGAATTCTTGCGTGCTCGCTCCCATGCGTCCATAGGCCACCGAAGGGCGCGTCGTTGCGAATGCTACCGCGACCCGTTCGATCTCCTCGGCGGCGATACCGACGCGTTCGGCGACGCGTGCGGGCGTATACGCAGCGACCGCCGCACGCACGCTTTCGACTCCGTCGAGCGAGGCGCCGAGCCGCCCGCTCCGCACGAGCCCGCGGGAGAAAAGAACCTGAAGCATCGCCAACATCACGAGTGCATCACTACCGGGGCGAATGCGATGGTGTTCGTCGGCGACCCCCGCACTCTCGGTGCGGCGCGGATCGAAGAGCAGAAAGCGACCGCCTCGTTCGCGAAGGGCGCGCAGCCGTTCGCGCATTCCGGGAGCGGTCATAATACTTCCCTGCGATGCGAGGGGGTTCGCTCCGAAGGCGAGCAAG
Source organism: Vulcanimicrobiota bacterium (assembly GCA_013043945.1). Taxonomy (GTDB): domain Bacteria; phylum Vulcanimicrobiota; class Vulcanimicrobiia; order Vulcanimicrobiales; family Vulcanimicrobiaceae; genus JABEUX01. Next base: position 2,529 of record JABEUW010000024.1, read on the forward strand.
AGCATCGTACGATCGATATCGGGGATCGGAAGCAACATCGGATGGCCGAAGAGCGCTGCGGCAGCGACGTGATGCGGCAGTTGGTCGACGCTCGTCGCGCTATAGCGATTCCGCACGTGCAGCGCGCGGAGAAATGCTCCCGCGCCGAGCAGCGTGCCGCTATTATGGACGCTGGGATTCCCTTGATAGCTCGCGATCGCCTCCGGACCGAAGGTTCGCGCGATCTCACCGAGTTTGGCGGCGGCGATATCGAAAGCTTCATCCCACGCGATCTCCTCCCACCGCGTGCCGACGCGACGCATCGCCCCTTTCAAGCGATCGGGATCGTTGTGGAGATCGATCAGCGCGCTGCCTTTCGGGCAGATCGCACCGTGCGAGAGCGGGTCCTCCGGGTCGCCGCGTAGATCGACGACGCGCCCGCCTTCAACGCGAATCTGCAAGCCGCAGATCGCTTCGCAGAGATTGCACGCACGATAGTGGAGGCCGCCGGTTGCAGCGTTCATCCGTCGAGCGATGCGGCGCTGCGAAGCACGAATCCCGCCTCCAGCAATCGCTGCCGCACGGCACGCGCAAAGGCCGATGCATTCGCGCCGTCGCCATGGAGACAGATGCTCTCACCGCGCCCGGAGCGAGCGAGTGCGATCGCCTGATCGGCGGCCTCCTCGGCACTCTCGATCAGCGCTCCCGGCTCCCCACGCGCAACCAAACCACCGTCGTTGCGGTAGCGACGGTCGGCGAAGAGCTCTTCGACCGTACGCAAGCCGAACGCACGCGCACGCTCCGTCGAAAGTGATCCGGCAAGCCCCACGAGTGCAAGATTCCGGTCGAAGCCGGCGACGGCGCCTGCGACTGCGTCGGCGGTTTCGACGTCGACCGCGCTTCGATTGTAGAGCGCGCCGTGCGGCTTCACGTGCGTCAGCGATGCTCCCTCATCGCGCGCGATGCGAGCGAGTGCGGCGATCTGCTCGGTCACGAATGCGACGATGCTTTCGCTCCGAAACTCCATCGCTCGCCGCCCGAAGCCTTCGCGATCGGGATAGGAGGGGTGCGCGCCGATCGCTACGCCGCAGCGAAGCGCCGCGCGAACGGTCTCGCGCATCGAGCGTTCGTCGCCCGCATGCCCGCCGCACGCGATATTCGCCGACGTCACGATCTCGAGCAGCTCCGCATCGTCGGCAGAGCCTTCGCCGAGGTCGGCATTGAGGTCGATCGACTGCACCGGCGTAAACGTGATCTCTTCACCGAGTCGAAGCTCTCCGAGCTTCCAGAGATCTTCGTCGAGGATCGAAGCGATTACCGGATATCCACCGGTCGTCTGCGCGTCGACGCCGAGAACGACGGGAAAGCCGTTCGGCGGCAGTTGGATCGTCCCCGGGAAAACCGCGAGCGTTGCGATCTCTCGGCGCTCGCCGCGAATCGGCTCGCCATCGCAGCGCACCCCCATGCGATCGCTCTGCGGGCTCGCGCGCCACGGCCGCGAGCAAAGCTCTGTAAACGCAGCGGCGTCGCGACAATGGATGCGCTCGCGTACCACGCGAAACCGTGCATCGCGCTTCACTGCCTCGCGTGCACGGGGGAGTTGTCCTCCGCGAGCGGCGAGTGGGAGGCGGTCGCCGTCACGGAGCGCGCGCCCCTGAAAACCGCCGAAGCCCGAACGGAGATCGGTACTACGCGAGCCGAGCACCGAAGGAACGGCGATCCCTCCGGCGATCGCGAGTATCGTTCGCGCTCCGTCGCGCGGCAGGCCGAAACGCAAGCGCGAACCGGCCCGCGCCTCAATCGCACGATACGCTGCGATCGGTTCCTCATCGAGCCGCGCATCGGCATCGGCCCCAGCGAGTGCGAAGGTTCGCGCGCTGGTAAAGCGCACGCATGCATTCCCGTAGGCAATTTCAATCGCCGCCGCAGCCGCCTCGTTTCCGAGAATCGCATGTGCATCATCGTAGGCGCGTCGGTCGAAGGCGCCGCACCATGCGACCGCTTCGTGGCGATGCCCCCAGCGGGGCGCAGCGACCACGAGGCTCTGCACCCCGGCCCGCTCGACGATGAGTTCCTCGCTCATCGCACGCGCACGAATCGCAGGCGATCGCCGGCGGCGAGCAGCGCCGAAGGGCGTCGCTCCGGGTCGAAGAGCGTGCTGCTCGTCCGCCCGAGCAGGTGCCAGCCACCCGGCGACGCGACGGGATAGACCGCGGTAAACGCATCGCCGATCGCAACAGAGCCTGCCGGAACGAGCGCGCGCGGGCGCACGCGCCGAGGCGTCGCTAAGCGCGGATCGAGGCCGAGCAGGTATGCGAAACCCGGCGAGAAGCCGAGAAAAGCGACGCTGTAGAGCGGTGCGAGATGGAGGGCGATCGCCGCTTCAATCGAGAGACCGTGGAGGGAGGCGAGCTCGGCGAGATCCTCCCCGTCGTAGCGCACCGGAATCTCGTGCAGCCTCTCGGCGCCGCCACGAGCCCCCGCTTCTTCGAGCCGTTCGAGCAAGCACGCGGCGATCTGTCGCCGACTCCCGCGTTGCACGAGTACGCTGAGGTTTCCGAAGCCGACGACCGCTTCGCGCACCTCGGGTTCGCGGCGGGTCGAGGAGGCGAGCGCCTCGAGTCGCACCTGCCGAGCCATCTCCGTGCCCTCATCCAATTCCAGCAGCAGAGCCGCCTCACCGTACGGCTCGATTCTCGCTCGCATCCGGAGTCCTGCGCGAGGACGAGAGTAAAATCCTCGCCCGCACGCGAACTGCCGGAGTTCCGTGAGTCAATACGTTTTTAGCATGTACCGCTTGGGTAAAACCGTGCCGCCCAAGCGACGCATCCTCGATGATATTTCTTTGAGCTTCTTCCCAGGAGCGAAGATCGGGATTCTCGGCCTCAACGGCTCGGGAAAATCGACGCTCCTGCGCATCATGGCCGGGCTCGATACCGAGTTCGACGGGAACGCCGAACCCGCGCCGAACCTGCGGATCGGCTATCTCGAACAGGAGCCGAAACTCGACGCCGCACTCACCGTGCGCGCCTGCGTCGAGGAGGGGATGGGCGAGGTCATGGATGCGCGCCGTCGGCTCGACGCCGTCTATGCCGCGTACGGCGATCCCGAGGCCGACTTCGATCGCCTCGCACGCGAACAATCGGAGCTCGAAGCGATCATCGCCGCCGCCGGCGACGACAGCGACGCACAATTGGAGATCGCCGCCGATGCGCTGCGCCTTCCGCCGTGGGAGGCGATCGTCGGTACGCTCTCGGGCGGCGAGAAGCGTCGCGTCGCACTCTGTCGGCTCTTGCTCTCACGCCCCGACATGCTCTTGCTCGACGAACCGACGAACCATCTCGACGCCGAGAGCGTGGAGTGGCTCGAAGGCTTTCTCCAACGTTTTCCCGGCACGGTTGTCGCCATCACGCACGATCGCTACTTCCTCGATAATGCCGCCGAATGGATTCTCGAACTCGACCGCGGGCGTGGAATCCCGTGGAAAGGCAATTACAGTTCCTGGCTCGAGCAAAAAGAGCAGCGCCTCGCTTCCGAAGAGGCACAAGAGAGCGCACGTCGGCGCGCGCTCGCGCACGAATTAGAATGGGCGCGCACCGCGCGAAAGGGCCGGCAATCGAAAGGCAAGAGCCGTCTCGTTCGGTATGAAGAGCTCGCGAGCTACGAATATCAGAAACGCAACGAAACGCAAGAGATCTTCATCCCGCCCGGAGATCGGCTCGGTACCAAGGTGATCGATCTCATCGATCTTGGGAAAAGCTACGACGACCGCGTACTCTTCGAGGGGCTCAACGCCTCGATTCCGGCGGGCGCGATCGTCGGCATCATCGGCCCCAACGGTGCGGGAAAATCGACGCTCTTCCGCACCATCTCCGGCGCCGAACACCCCGACAAGGGAACGATCGATATCGGCGAGAGCGTCAAGATCGCCGTCGTCGACCAATCGCGCGCCTCGCTGCCGAACGATGCGACGGTCTTCGAAGCGATCGGCGGCGGTAACGATATCCTCAACGTCGGCCGTTTCGAGATGCACGTGCGAGCCTATCTCGGACGCTTCAACTTCAAAGGCGGCGACCAACAGAAAAAGGTCGGCGTTCTCTCCGGCGGCGAGCGCGGCCGATTGCATTTGGCAAAAGCGCTGCTCTCCGGCGCGAATGTCTTGCTCCTCGACGAGCCTTCGAACGATCTCGATGTCGAGACCCTGCGCGCGCTCGAAGAAGCGCTGCTCGAATTCGGCGGAACCGCGCTCGTCGTCAGCCACGATCGCTGGTTCCTCGATCGCATCGCCACCCATATTCTCGCCTTCGAAGGCGAGAGCAGGGTCGCGTTCTTTACCGGCAACTACCACGAATACGAAGCAGATAAAATCCGTCGCCTCGGCGAAGAGGCATCGCGCCCAAAGCGCGTGCGCTTTCGGCCGCTCATCAATCTCTAACGAACGAGGTCTCCCAGAATGCCGCTCCACGCCATCCTCTGCTGCCTCATCTCGATTCACGTCCGCGCGGCATCGGGAGCGCCGCTCGCCGAGACGCGCATCGTACTCACCGATACGACGACCCGCGCTCGCATCGAGGCTCGCTCCGACGTCGCTGGCAATGCCCGCGTACGGGTCGCGAAGGGGCGCTATTTTCTCGCTTTCGCGCGCGTCGGATACGCAAGCACGCGGATCGGCCCGCTTACAGTAACGAAGGACGACCGGATTGAGGTCGCGCTGCAACCGCTCGATTCCGCGCAGCTACACGTCATCGCCACGGTACGCGTCAATGGCGCGGAGCAGCCGGTGCGCACGGCGACACCGCATATCTCCATCTCCCGCGCAGAGATGGAGCGTGCCGGTGAATCGCACGTCATCGGTGCGCTCGAAAGCATTCCCTCGATCACCATCGCTCGTCCGAACGGCGGCTCATCGACCGCCTACGCCACCGTAGCGCTGCGCGGCCCCGATCCTTCGGAGACGCTCGTCATGCTCGACGGCCAGCTGCTCAACGACGGGAACACCGGCGACCTCGATCTCTCCCGCTTTCCCATCGCCGCCTTTTCGAACGTTGAAATCAGCGAGGGGCTCGGCCCCTTTAGCCGCGAGGGAAGCAACACGATCGGCGGTGCGGTGAACCTCATCTCGCTCCATCCGACGCTCGCAGCGCATAGCGCATTCTCGCTCTCGACGGGCTCATTCGGCCGCAACGAAGGATGGTACAACACGACGGGAACGCGCGGAAAGCTCGGCTATGCGGCCGCACTCGACGATCAGAGCGAGATCGGCAATGCGAATCAGAACGTCACGCTCTGCACGGGGGGATACGAGGCAGCGCAACCGCAACCGTGCATCGGAGCGCAGGCCCAGCATCTCGGCTCGAATATTCTCGAGCGCTCCGCACTCGTGAATCTCCGCTACTCCATCAACCCAGAGAGCGACCTTGCATTCCGCGTCTTTTCGATGGGCGATACGCGCGATATGAGCGCTGCGGATAATACGCCGGCGCTTGCGACGCAACAGGGCGCCGGAGCCGATTTTATCGGGCCCGGTGCCTCCACCGTCGCCCAAAACATTCGCGCCTACGATCTTCGCGCCCGCATGCCGCTCGGCGCCGGTTCGTTGCTCGCCGATGCGAGCGCCTCCAACAACGACCTCGCGCTTCACGGCGGCGGCATCTCGCCCTACGATCTCACCCATTACGACCGTCGTTCGACATTGAATGTGAGTTGGGAGCTTCCGCGAAATTCTAGTGATTTCGCCATCGGCGGTTACGCGAGCGGGGAATCCTTCCGCGCGACCGGGGTAAACGGCACCCTGCAACAACAGATCGTGTCGGGCTTCCTGCGCGAGAGCGACCGTGTCGATGCACGCCTACGCCTGCAGGGCGGGCTCTATCTCACGCATTACTCCAGCTTCGGCTCGAGTCTCGACGGCCGCATCGGAGCCGCGCTCAATCTCGGCCCTCACGACGTCGTTCGCGCCGCTCTCGGTACGGGCTTCCGCGCCCCGCTCCTGATCGAACGCTATCTCTTCCCCATCGCCGATCTCCCCATCGACTCCAATTGCGTTGCGACCGGGCAGGGAAATCCCGCCGAACAGCCCGAGCATGCCACCGAGTACGAACTTGGATATTCGCATGTCGGCGCGCCCGGAGATAGCTACGATGTTGCGCTCTATCGCACGAACTTACGCAACCCCATCGAGATCTATTACCCCTTGGGAGCGAGTTGTCCGGCGAGCGTGCCGCCGCTCACCTCCTATCCCATCAACGTCGGCAATGTCGTCTACCAGGGAGCCGAGATTCGGATGCACCACCGACTGGGCGCTTTCAATCTCATTGCCCGGTATGGATTGAACGTCGCCTACCCAGGGCCGCTTCCGGCGACGGTGAGTAACCCCACCTCCGGTGGCAGTCTCGTGGCGAACCAACAATTTCTCAACATTCCGCAACAGAGCGGCTCGTTGGGGATCGATTGGTCACGAAACGGCTGGCACGCGGTTCTCGACGGATACGCGCAGGGAAACAACAACGCATACAACCAGGGGCCATTTGCACTACTGAATGCCGCGGTTGGGCGCACGCTCTCCAGCGGCCTCGATATCACGCTCTCGGCAACGAATCTCACCAATGCGATCGCCGGCCGCTATAGCCTCATCGGCGCCGGGGTTCCCTACCGCGGTATCGTCGGCAGCAACGCTGGCAATCCCGTCTACGGGCCGCTACCGACGAATCGCTACTTCGCCGATCCCTTCGGCTTGCGCTTGATCGTGACGATTCGCCGCTAGCGGGAATCGCGCGTTTCACGCCAATGCAGCGGGGAGCGCGTCTGCCGCCGCTATTTCTCGGCATCGGCGAGGCGCGATGGAGGCCAGCATGATCCCCGTTCATCTCAATGCCGTCGCCACGGCGGTACCGCCGAACGTGTTGGAGCAGGGCGATATCGAACGGCGCGTGCGCGCGCAATTCGCCGACTCCGCCGTGGTCGCTCGCCTGCTTCCGGTCTTTGCAAACACCGGTATCGAGCGTCGCTATTCGTGCGTTTCCGTCGAGTGGTATTACGACGAGCACCGCTGGGCCGATCGCAACGCCCTCTATCGCGAGAGCGCAGTGCGCCTGGTTGAAGAGGCGGCAACAAGTGCGCTCGCACGCGCGGGTCTCGCTCCGGAAGCGATCGATGCAATCGTCAGCGTCTCCACCACTGGTATCGCGACGCCCTCGCTCGAGGCCCTGCTCATGGAGCGGATGCCGTTCGGCCGGCGGACCACGCGCGTGCCGATCGTCGGCCTCGGTTGCGTCGGCGGAGCCCTCGGGCTCGCGCGCGCCGCCGATCTCGTTCGGAGCGGGTCCTTCGCGAACGTGCTCTTTATCGGCGTTGAATGTTGCACGCTCTGGTTTCGCCGCAACGAGATTACGAAGAGCAATATCGTCGCGACCGCACTCTTCGGTGATGGTGCGGCTGCGGCGGTTCTTTCGCGTTCGGGGAGCGGCGCACGCTTAACGGCAGCCGGCGAGTACACCTTCCCGCACAGCCTCGATATCATGGGCTGGGATGTCGCCGACGACGGATTACTAGCGATATTTTCGCGCGACATTCCGGCCCTCATCGCCCGCGAGTTACGAACGATTCTCGACGACTTTCTTGCGCGCAATAACCTGACGATCGGCGAGATCGACGCCTTTCTCAGCCATCCCGGCGGAACGAAGGTCCTCGATGCGCTCGAGGCCACCTTCGCCATAGCACCGGGCTCACTCACCGATTCCCGTGCGGTGCTGCGCGATTACGGCAACATGTCCTCGGTGACGCTGCTCTTCGTCCTGGAACGCGCTCTGCGCGAAGGCACCTTTGCGAACGCATCGAGAGGACGCGCGCTCTTAAGCGCGATGGGGCCGGGATTCACCACCGCATTTCTTACGCTCGAACGATGACCTGGCTCTACGGAACGCTGCTCTTCGTCGCCGCCCAACGGAGCGCGGAGCTCATCTACGCGCGAGCCAACACGAAGCGTGCGCTCGCCTCCGGCGGGATCGAGATTGCGGCGAGGCAGCACGGATGGATCGTCGCCCTACATTCGGCGTGGCTTGTTGCGATGCTCGCGTTCGTTCCGCACGCCCGCGAGCCCAATTTTCTATTGCTTGGGCTCTATGCCGCCCTGCAACTCGCACGCATCTGGACGATAGGCTCGCTCGGTCCATATTGGACGACACGAGTGATTACGTTCCCCGATCGTCCCCTCGTCCTACGCGGCCCGTATCGATTCATGCGTCACCCGAATTACGCGATCGTCGTTTGCGAGATCGCGCTCCTACCGCTCGCGTTCGGCGCCTGGCAGATTGCAGCGGTTTTTAGCGCCCTAAACGCCGTCGTGCTTTTTGTGCGGTTGCGAGCCGAGAACCCCGCGCTCCAAGCACGGCGTCGCTAGAAAGGCGGGTGCATGCACCCGCCTTTCTCTCTACTCAACGAATCAAGGGATCGCTAGGCGACTTCGAAGAGCCCCGCGGCCCCCATGCCGCCGCCGACGCACATCGTGACGACCACGTATTTTGCCCCGCGACGTTTGCCTTCGATGAGCGCGTGCATCGTCATGCGCGCACCGCTCATACCGTAGGGATGTCCGATTGAAATTGCGCCTCCGCTCACGTTGAAGCGCTCCTGCGGAATCCCCAACGTATCGCGACAATAGAGGGTCTGCACCGCAAACGCTTCATTGAGCTCCCAAAGCCCGATATCATCGACGGTGAGTCCGTGCGCTTTGAGTAATTTTGGAACGGCGTAGACCGGGCCGATGCCCATCTCCCCCGGTTCGCAGCCGGCGACCGCGAAACCGCGATAAAAGCCGAGCGGCGTCAATCCCCGTTTACTCGCCGTCTCGCTATCCATCAACATCAGCGCCGCCGCTCCGTCGGAGAGCTGCGATGAGTTGCCGGCGGTAATCGAGGTTTCTTTTATCCCGGGAACGGCGCCCTTCAATGCCGAGAGCCCTTCGAGCGTCGTATCGGGGCGATTTCCCTCGTCCTTCGCGAGCTTGATGTGCTTTTCACTCACTGCGCCGCTCTCTTTATCGGCGACGGCCATCCACGTCTCCATCGCGACGATTTCGTCGTCGAATTTTCCCGCAGCTTGCGCCGCGGCGGTGCGCTGTTGGCTCGAAAAGGCATACTCGTCCTGCGACTCGCGCGAGACTTTGTATTTTTTTGCCACGTTGTCGGCGGTATAGAGCATCGGCATATAGATGTCGGGGGTATGCCGAAGCAGCCATTCCTCGGTGTAGAACTTCATGTTCAGTTCGTTCTGCACCATCGAGACCGATTCGACTCCCGCCGCCAGAACGACACTCTCGCCCTCGACGATAATGCGCCGCGCGCTCGCGACGACGGCGTCGAGCCCCGAGGCACAGTAACGGCTCACCGTCGAACCAGGAACGCTGACCGGACAACCGGCGCGGAGCGCGGTCGTACGGCCGATGTTATTACCGGTCGCTCCCTCGGGCATTCCGGTGCCGACGATGACTTCGGCGATCTCCGCGGGATCGACGTTCGCACGCGCGATCGCTTCGCGCGCAACGAACCCTGCGAGCGACGCACCCGGCGTTTGATTGAAAGCGCCGCGAAAGGCGCGCCCGATCGGCGTCCGGGCGACCGAGACGATAGCCGCCTCACGCATGGATCAATTCTCCTTGCTTGTAGTTTGCAAACGTGCCGTTTTTCTCGGCGAGCGCTTTTAAGAGCGGCGCAGGCTCCCACCCGAACGCAACGACGCGCTCGTAGACGTGCTTGACGCCGATTTCATCGGCGTACCACATCGGGCCGCCGTGATGCGGCGGGAAGCCGTACCCGTAGACGTAGACGATATCGATATCGCCAGGGCGAAGGGCGACGCCCTCCTCGAGAAGGTACGCGCCGCGATTGACGAGCGCGAACGTCAAGCGTTCCAAAATCTCGCTCTCGTCGACCGTACGCGCTGCGATTCCGGCCTTCTTCGCTTCGTCGGCAAAGAGCGCTTCAACCTCGGGATCGGCGATCGGCTCGCGCCCCTTGCCGACGCTCTTGTCGTATTTGAAATATCCCGCCATCGTCTTCTGGCCGAGGCGTTTCATCTCGACGAGGCGATCGATGACATTTGTTTTCCCTTTGGCAACGTCGGGGCGCGCTTTGGCGATATGCCACGCGACATCGATGCCGGAGAGATTGCCCATCGCGAAGGGACCCATCGGGAACCCGAATCTCTTCGCGACTCTATCGATGCGCATCGGCGAGATGCCCCACTCCGCGAGTTCGCCGGCGGCCTTCGCATAATCGAAGACCATACGATTGCCGATAAACCCGAACGCGTTCGTAGAAAGCACGGCGGTTTTGCGCAGCATCTTCCCGAGTTTGAAGGCGGTCGCGAGCGCCTGCGGTGAGGTTGCCTTGCCGCGCACGATCTCCAGGAGCGGCATGATGTTTGCGGGGACGAAGAAGTGGAGCCCGAGGAATTGCTCGGGGCGCTTCGTCACGCTTGCCATGGCATCGATATCGAGCGTCGAGGTATTCGAGGCGAGAATACAGGAGGGCTTCGCGATCGCATCGACCTTTGCGAAGACCTCCTTCTTCACATCCATACTTTCGAAGACCGCTTCGACGACGACGTCGGCCTCGGCGAGTTCGTTATAGTCGTCGGTAAATTGAATCGACTGACCGAGCTTCCACGCCTCTTCTTGCGTCATGCGTCCCTTTTGGACCTGATACATGAACATGCCGAAGACCGTCTGCTTCGCTTTCTCCACGGCGGCATCGTTGGAATCGATAACGACGACCGGAATACCCGCTTGGGCGAACGTAATCGCGATACCGGTTCCCATCGTTCCCGCACCGATCACCGCGGCTTTGGCGATGGGAAGCGGTTCGGCAGCGGGGAGTCCGGGAATCTTGCTGAGTTCGCGTTCGGCAAAAAAGACATGGCGCAGTGCGAACGAGGGCGCCGAGCGTGCGAGCTCCTCAAAGAGGCGCGCTTCGCGTGCGAGGCCGTAGGCAAACGGCAATTCGACCGCGGCCTCGACCGCGTCGATGAGCTTATGCGCCGCGAGCCCACCGGCATCTTCGGCCGGAACCATCTTGTGCGCTTGAGAGACGACGAATGCCGCCGCCTGCGCGCTGATGCCTTTGCCGAGTTCGACCCGTCGTTGCGAGATGCGGCGCTTTCCTAACGGTGCGGCGGCCGCAATCTTCAGCGCCGCGTCGAGCAGATGCTCCGGCGAATCGACGACCTCGTCGAGCAAGCCCTTCGAGGTCGCTTCATCGCTTTTGACGTTGCGCCCCTTGAGCATCATATCGAGTGCGTCTTGCGCGCCGATCGCCCGCGGGAGACGTTGCGTACCACCGGCACCGGGCAGCAACCCGAGTTTAATCTCGGGTAAGCCGAGTTTCGTATCGGCGGTTGCGACGCGGTAGTCGCAGGCGAGCGCGAGTTCGAGCCCGCCGCCGAGCGCGTTTTTCTCGATAGCGGCAACGAAGATCTTCTCGCTCCGTTCGATCGCCGCAATGACGTCGCGAACCGTCTTGGTCTCCGGTGTCGGTTCGGTCGAGAAATCGTTGATATCCGCTCCGGCGGAGAACTGCCGATTCGCGCCGCGAATAATGACGGCACGAACCTTCTCGTCGGCGCTTGCCGCTTCGACGATGGGATAAAACTCGCCCGAAAGGGCGAACGAGAGCGAGTTGACGGGCGGATTATCGAGAGTGATAATCCGCACGCCATCGCGGTCTTCGGTGTGCACGAGTGCCATGATTACGCCGTCACCGCCATCTTACGGTCGAGATCGAAGCCCTCTTCGGGTAGCGTCATGACATCGCCGGCACCATCGATGATCTGCCGTTTGTACCAGGCTCCCTGCGAGAGCACGTGGCTGGCATAGAACTTCGCCGTCGCCAATTTCGCGGTATAAAATGGGTCTTTATCGCCCGCAGCGATTTTCTCGGCGGCGACCTTCGCCGCGCGCGCCATCTGCCAGCCGCCGGCGACAACGCCCCAGAGCTTGAGGTAAGGAACCGAACAGGCGAACGCCTTTTTGAGATCGCCCATCGCATTCATGCCGATCCACTGCGAGACTTCCGCGAGCGATGCGATGCTCTTGAGCAGCGCTTCGCCGACGGCTTTCACATCGGCATTCGGGTGAGCGGCGGCCTCCTTGGCGAATTTTTCCATCGTTTTAATGACGGTCGTCGCGGTCGCGCCCATATCGCGAATCAGTTTGCGGCCGACGAGATCGAGCGCCTGAATGCCGGTCGTCCCTTCGTAGATCGTCGTGATGCGCACGTCGCGATATTGTTGGGCGATCCCGGTCTCTTCGACGTATCCCATACCGCCGAAGATCTGCAGCGCGTTCGAGCAGAGTTCGACCGCATTCTCGGTGCACCAGCCCTTGACGATGGGAATCATCAGTTCGATGAAGGCCTTGTGCTCTTTGCGAGTCTTTTCATCGGGGCTCTTCTGGGCAAAATCGAGTGAGGCGGCGGTAACGTACGCAAGCGCGCGCATCGCCTCGATATTCGCCTTCTGCCACATCAGCATGCGGCGCACGTCGGGATGTTCGATGATCCGGACCGGCGCCTTATTGCGCGTCGTTGCGTCGGACATCTGCACGCGCTCTTTGGCATACGCGAGCGAGCTCTGATACGCGCGATCGGCGACCGCATAGCCCTGTACGCCGACGGAGAAGCGGGCAGCGTTCATCATGATGAACATATATTCCAGGCCACGGTTCGCCTCGCCGACGAGGAAGCCGATCGCGCCCTTCCCTTTTTCGCCGAATTTCATCGTGCAGGTCGGGTTCCCGTTGATGCCGAGTTTATGCTCGATGCCGGCGCAGATAACGTCGTTCTTCTCGCCGAGCGAGCCATCGGGCTTGACGAGGAATTTCGGCACGATGAACATCGAGATTCCCTTGGTTCCCTCGGGCGCATCGGGGAGACGCGCGAGAACGAGATGGATGATATTTTCAGCCATATCGTGTTCGCCGAAGGTGATGAAGATTTTCTCGCCACTGATGAGATAATGCTCGCCCTCGGGGACCGCTTTCGCGCGCACTTGAGCGAGATCGGAGCCGGCCTGCGGCTCGGTCAGGTTCATCGTTCCGGTCCACTTGCCCGAGACGAGGTTGGGAATGTAGGTTTTCTTTTGCTCGTGCGAACCACAGAGTTCGACCGCTTCGATCGCGCCTTGATTGAGCAGCGGGCCGTTCGCGAAACCGATATTCGATCCGTTCCACATCTCGAGTGTCGGGCCGAGCAAGAGTTGCGGCAATCCCTGCCCACCGTACTCCGCCGGCACGGGAAGCCCGATCCATCCGGCATCCGCGAATTTTTTGTACGCTTCTTTGAAGCCTTTGGGCGTGGTTACGTTGCCGTTCGCGTCGATCGAACAGCCTTCTTTATCCGCGGAATGGTTGAGCGGATCGAGCACGCCGGTCGCAAATGCGCCGGCCTCTTCAAGAATCGAATCGAGAACGTCGAGCGTGTCTTCGTTCCCGGGAAGCTTCGCGACCTCGTCGATACCGGCGAGTTCGCGGAGGACGAACTGCATGTCGCGCAGTGGGGCTCGGTAGGTGCTCATGCTGATGTTTTCCTTACGGGCGTCAGAGTGGAATCGGTCGTGTAGAGTTCGCTGCGGAGCCGTTCGATCGAATTCGCGAGCGAATCGAGATAGGGGAGCATGCCGGCTTTAATGCGGGCGAGACGCTCGCGCCCGGCGGAGGTAATACGATAGAACCTTCGCGAGCGTTTACTGGGATGCTCCCACTGGCCCACGACAAAGCCGCGCTCTTCTAAACGGCGCAGCAATGGATAGATCGTATTGGTATTCACGGCGAGCAAGCCCGAACAGAGCGTCTCGATGCGGGTCATCAGGCCCGAACCGTGATCTTCACGCTCTTCAAGCAGATGGAGGATCAGCACGGGGAAGAGCGTCTTGCTCTTGATCGGCCCGCGGATGACCTCTTCTGCGCTACGCTTGGCGAGGGCTGCCACTGTAAATCTGGTTATTATTACTTTTAATAAGCTTTCCTGCTCGCGCCGTTGCTTTACGGAAATTTTGCCGGCCGAGGCGATGCCAGGCCGATTCAGCGAGAGGGCGCTCGCTCGATTTCATCTCGGCTCCGGCGTAATTCATGGCTTCCGAATATCCTCACGCGTTCTTCTCAGCTTACGCGTGATGCTTCAGACTTTTCTCAGATTCTTCACGCCACTTCGGTACGATGCGCGCATGAGTGCTCTGCACCAACAGCGGTCCCTCCGATTACCGTATCGAGCCGCGCGCGAAGCGTTACATGCGAAGCTCGCGCCGCTCGCCGCAAGTGCACGGAGCGCTCGAATCGAGCTGCGAGCTCCATTGGTAGCAGTGAAGGCCACGCACGATGTCGAGGCGGTTTTCGAACTGAGTGAGGATCCGCTGCGCTTCGACGAAGTCTGGAAGGTCTGCTGGCATCCGTACGGCGGCGGCCCCTATCCCGATTTTGAAGGAACGCTTGCGATCCGGTCGCGCGACGGCGGCCGCTGTACGCTGGAACTCGACGGCAATTACGAGCCACCGCTCGGACAATTTGGGCGTGTCTTCGACGCCGTGCTCGGCGCACGCATCGCCTCGGCGACGGCGCGCGAACTTCTCGCCGATCTCGCCGAGGAGATCGAGGAGCGAACGGTAACAAATCAGGCATCATGAAGAGCGTCGAGATGCATGTCGATCTGCCGCTTCCGGCATCGGCTGCTCACGACGAAGCCATGGAGATCTTTGCGGCGCTCGGCCGGCACGAACCGCCCTTCGATGAACTCGCGCTCGCCATCGGCCTGCGCTCGCTCCATATCCCGGTCGGCGGCGAAGTGCGTATTCCCGTCTCGACACAGGTCGAACTCGCCCCGACGCGTTGGGAGGCAACCATCGAGTTGGCGGCCGTCGATCACCCGGGGCTCTTCCCGCGCTTTCAAGGGACGTTGACGCTCAATCCGGTCGGGCCGATGACCTCCGAACTCTGGCTCCAGGGAACCTATACGGCGCCGCTTGGGGCCCTCGGCGAAGGATTCGATGCAGCGCTTCTGCACGGAGCCGCCGAACGCAGTCTCCGCGAGTTGCTCGAGCGAATCTCCGCCGGCCTCGTGACGAAGATTCGCGAGCGCGAGGAGAGCGCGGCCCGACGCGCGCGGGGACTCACTTAATCGCTCGTCGTTGCCAGCGAGACCATTGGCAGATCGATCCAGAAGGTCGCGCCGCTTCCCGGCTTCGACCGCACGTCCACATGCCCGCCGAGCTCTTCGGTCAACTGGCGAACCACCGCTAATCCGAGCCCGCTCCCCGCACTTCCAACGTTCGGGCCGCGATAGCCGGGTTCGAAAACGCGCTCGCGATCCTCGGGCGCGATCCCAGGGCCGCTATCGTTGATACGAACGTGCAATCTGCCGCCATCCAGACTGCACTGCAATTCGATCGTTCCGCCCGGCGGCGTATAGCGCACCGCATTAATGAGGACGTTGCGAAGAATCTGGCCGACGCGCATTGCATCGCCGTAATAGTTTTCGCATGCGAGCTTGCGCGCGCCGCAGGTCTCGTAGACGATCGTGATTCCCTTGGCCTCGGCCATGCCCGCCGTTGCGGCAGCGTGCGCGGCGATTAAGGCGCAGATATTGAGTGGTGCCAAGGATATCGTCGTCGAGGGAGATTCGGCGATGCTGTTTTTCGGCCGTTCGGCGATGAGCCGCCCTGCCCCAACGATCGCATCGCGGATACCCTCCAAACGAGCCGCCTCGGGCGCGAGTACGCCGTCCACGATTCCCTCGATATTCGACTGCGCGATCGAGAGCGCGTTTCCGACCTCGTGGCGCAGCATCGATCGTGCCCGCAGATCCCGTTGATCGCGCTCCTCCAAGCCTTGAATAAATAAGAGCAAGCGCCCGGAGATGGGATCGTCGAGGGGTTCGAGTTCGGCCTTCGCGGCGTCGTAGTCGCCGAGCGTCGCAAGATCGAGCGCATGAACCAAGCGCTGTCTCATCGCGTCGATCATTCGTGCGCGGCCTTATATCCCACTCCGAAAACGGTGAGTACGTACCGTGGATGGAGCGGATCGATTTCGATCTTCCGGCGGAGATTGTTGATGTGTCGGTCGAGCGTCCGTTCGTAGATCGACCCATCGTCGCCGATCGCATCGAGTAATTGAACGCGCGAGAAGACCTGCCCCGGATGGCGTGCCAACGCCGTAAGGATGCGAAACTCCGATGGCGTGAGATCGATTTTTTCGCCATCGCGGCGCACCTCGTGTGCGTCGCCGTCGATTGCGAGGTCGAGCACGTGCAGCCGATGGCGCCCACCCGGTCGGTCGCGCTCTTCGCTGCGGCGAAGGACCGCCCGAACGCGCGCGATCACCTCGCGCGGAGAGAACGGCTTGGTGATGTAATCGTCGGCTCCCATTTCGAGGCCGACGACGCGATCGACTTCGTCACCACGTGCGGTCAGCATAATCGTGGGGATCGATTGTTCGTTGAGCGAGCGCAACAGGTCGAGTCCGCTTCCATCGGGGAGGGTCACGTCGAGCAACAGCAGGTCGGGAAGCTGCCGCTCGATCTCGCTCATAGCCGCCGCAAGCGTCTCGGCCACGACCGGAATATATCCCTCCCGCTGTAGGTAGGCGGATAGGACATCCCCGATCTGGCGTTCATCGTCAACGACGAGCACCCGTTTGCTCACCGTCGGTGCTTCGTTCACCAGGTTCTCATTCCCGGTACGAGATAGACATGTTCGCTAAAGTGCTGGTAGAACGGGCCGGCATAGGCGACGACGACCAACGCAATCGCGACCAACGTCCAGAGCCCCAGGCGATCGAAGGCCGAGGGAGCCTCGTCACCCGGGCGCGCGAGCGCGAAGGTAAAGCCCCGCGCAGCCTCGCTCTCGGTCACATCGGGCTTGGAGAGGATCGTCCCAAAGAGCACGATGGCAAAGGCAATCACGCTGAGGAAGATCACGATGCCTCCACCCGCAGCGAGCAACGAGTACGGCTGCCATGCAGCGGCGATCGCCGATCCGCCATAGGTGTAATGTTCGACGCGCCGCGGTGCGCCCATCAGGCCTTCGGTATGCATCGCGAACGACATCACGGCCATCCCGACGAACCACAGCCAGACCTGCGCGCGTGCGAGCCCCACGCTAAACAGGCGCTTTCCCGTAAGGGCCGGCAGCAAGCGCCATGTCGCAGCGAGCAGCGTCAGGGCGACCGGCCCGCCGACCGTAATATGGAAATGCCCGACCACCCACATCGTGTTATGAATCGTGCTATCGAGCGTGGACGATGCGGTGAGCATGCCGCCGATGCCCCCGAAAATAAAGAGCAACATCGCGAGCGCGATCCCCGCAAAAGCGGGATCGCCCCAAGGC
>JABEUW010000235.1 GCA_013043945.1 Vulcanimicrobiota bacterium
CCCGAACGAAGCGCTCTACCAAGCTGAGCCACGCCCCGAAGGCTCCCCCCGTTTCTCAACGGTAAAGTCTCGCTCCTGCTCACAGGGGAACGCAGCGTCACAGAGAAGCCGCGAGCGCGCATGAGGTATCTCATAGTCGGCTGCGGACGAGTCGGTTCCGCCCTCGCCGAGAAGCTCGATGAAGACGGACACGAAGTCATCGTCATCGACGAAAACCCTACCGCTTTCAAGCGCCTTCGCAAAGAGTTTGGCGGGCATGTTGTCGTCGGCACCGGAATCGACTCCGAAGTGTTACGGCGCGCGGGAGCCGAGAAAGCGAACGCCTTCGTCGCCGTCACCAACGGCGACAATCGGAACATCATGGCCGCGTTGATCGCGCGCACCGAGTTCCACATTCAAAAAATCGTCGCGCGCATCTACGACCCGCAGCGCGGACAACTCTATCGCGATCTCGGCGTCGAAACCGTCTGCCCGACCACCGTCAACGCACAACTCATCCGCGATCGACTCGTCGAATCCTCGACGGTGAGTACGCCCGAGATCGAATTCGGCGTCCTGACGACGCTCGTCGCGCACGTAGGCGCGGCGCAGGTCGATAAGCGCGTCGGCGACTTCGAAGAATTCGAACGCATTCGTATCGCCGCACTCATTCGCAAGGGTCGCCTATTGGTCGTCTCGACCGATACGATTCTCGAGAGCGGCGACGAAGTGCACGCGGTCGTCACCTCCGATGCATTCGATAGCTTCATTCAATCTTTTCCCGACGCGCGTAAAGCCAAACCGGTGAGGTCATAACGTGTTCATTCTCATCGTGGGCGGCGGCAAAGTCGGTTCCTATCTCACGCGAGCGTTGATCGACCGCAAAAGCGAGGTCGTCGTCGTCGAAAAAGACGAACGCAAAGCAAAAAATCTCGAACGGCTCATCGGACAGCAGGTTACGGTGGTCGGCGACGGCTGCGACCCCAAAGTCCTGCGCGCCGCAGGCGTCGAACGCGCCGATATCGTCGTCGCCGACACCGGTGACGACGAAGATAACCTCGTCGTCGTGCTGCTGAGCAAACGCATCTCAAAAGCGCGGTGCATCGCGCGCGTGAACAATCCGCGCAACCGGCGCATCTTCGAATCGCTCGATAGCGGCGAGCCGGTGACCGTCATTTCATCAACGGAGATCATTCTCGACGTTCTCAACGAACACGTCAGCGCGGCAAGCTACGGTGCGGTTCTCGAAACGATGCATCTCTTCGGCAAAGGGAACCTGCACTTGACGAAGATGTCGATCGCCGCAAGCTCGGGCGTTGTCGGCAAAGAGATCGGCGAGATCGCGCTCCCCAACGACACCGTCCTCGTCGCAATCGAACGCGAAGGCGAAGAGATCGTCGTTCCCAGCGGACAGACGCGCCTCCAGGCCGGGGATCGCGTGATCGCCGTCGTCAAGAACGGCGCGCGGGAGCGCCTCGCGCAGATGTTAGGTTCCGGAGGCTAACAGCTTTCGCGCGCTGCGGGGCAGTGCGATCACACCAACGAGCATCGTCGCCAACACCGCGACGAAGACGATCGCCCGAGCGCTCTGCGCTCCGGGGAGATGCACGTTGATCGTGAACACTAATGCGAGCGAGAGCGCTCCACGCACGCCCGCCGTCGCGATAAACCTCCGTCGCGCTTCACTTAGCTCCGGCAGAACGCGCAAAAGTCCCATCGTCGTAACGAGACGTGCGGCGGCGAGTGCTGCCACCACGAGGCCGGCGCCGAGCAACGCGGTGCGAGCGTCGAGAAGGTTGAAACTCGCTCCCATCCACGCAAACAGAACGAAGTTCAGCGCAACGGCCGCCCAACGCCAGTACGCTTCGGCGCCATCGAGCGTCCCCTCATCGATCGTTCTCTCGATCCGCGTGCGCATGAACATCCCCAGCGTGACGACCGCGACGATCCCCGACCCCCCGAAAGCATCGGCGGCGGCGCCGACTGCATAGACGCCGAGAACGCTGAGCGCCCAGAGCGCCAACGCGTGGCGCAGGCGCAGCCAACAGGCGAAGCGACCGAGGAGATCCCCGGCGAGCGCGCCGAGCAACGCTGCGACGAGCGAGAGGACGAGGTTGCTCGCGCGCACGAGCGCGACGGCGAATGCGTCGTTGAAGAGCGACTCCGCCTCCACGATCGCCACGAGCCTCGTCGGCGCCCCGACGGAGCGGGCGAAGGCGATCACGGCGACGGGATCGGTCGCGCTCAGCGCCGCACCGACCGTCCACGCCATGGGCCACGGGAACGCGAGCAGCAGAAGCGCGCCAGCAACGCAGAGCGCCGCGATCGCGACGCCCGGGAGCACTAAAATCGCGACCGGCCGCCAGGCCCTCCGCACCGCTTCGAGATCGAGATTCCATGCCGCCTCGAAGAGCAGCGGGGGAACGATATAATGCAGCGCCGCGGGCGCGAATACGGCGCCGACGGGCCCGGCAAAGAGCAGGCCCGCAGCCGCTCCGAGGAGCGCGATCCCGGGAAGCACCCAAATCGGCAGCGTTTGTCGATGCGTCGGCACTGCGGCTAATGCACGTGCGTGAAGTTACCGACGCGAACTCCGCGCGCGGCGATGCGATCGATCGCCACGCGCATACCGAGAGTGGCCTGCGGGCGCCCGACTAAGGCGAAATATCGGTGCGGATCGATATTGAGCGTGCGCGTCTGTACCATGTCGACGGGCTGTTCGCTCAAAAATTCTTCCATCGCCGCGACCTCATCGACGTCATCGGTGACGCCGGGATGGGTGAGGAGATGGAGTGAGACGCGGAGCCCCGCAGCACGCGCGATGCGAATCGAATCGAAAACATCGCCGAGGGCGTAGCCCTGCGGACGGTAATAGGCAGCGTAGGTCGAGTCGCGAAAACTATTGAGACTGATTCGCACCGCTTGCAGTCCCGCGTCGATGCAGCGTGCGAGTTCGCGCGGGCGGCTCCCGTTGGTATTGAGATTCACCGTACCGTTTTTCCGCACGCTTCGCACCTTTTCGATCGCCGCGGCGATCGCGTGCGAACGGAGCAGCGGCTCGCCTTCACAGCCTTGCCCGAAACTGACGATCCCCTCGGGAACCACCGCCAGGTGCTCGATCGCCACGCGAGCGATCTCGTCTGCCTGCATCTCGACGTCGATGCGCCGCTGCGGTGAGGGCAGGCCGGCATCGGGTTCCTGTTCGGAGATACAGCCGACGCAGCGCGCGTTGCATTTCGGTGAGACCGGCAACGCCGCTTCGCCGCGAGCGAGAAAGACGTTCTGCGCGGTGAAACAGCCGTACTCTCCCGCGCAGATGCGCAACTGCGCGAGCATCCGGTTCCCGGGGTCGCGGGAGCAGCGCTCGTCGAGCAGCGCCTCAAGCTCGCCTTCGGCGAAACGACGCGGCTCCCAATCTTCATCGCGGTCGGTGCGCATCGCAGCGACGTAGAGTTCGTCATCGATCGCGCAGGCAAACGTGTAACCGAAGAGCGGTAACGTCGGTGCGGCATCCTCGGCTTCAAAGGCGGGCACGAGCAGGCGCGTATACCCGGCGGGCAGCAAGACGCCAAGCGCGTGGCGACGCGCTTCGAGGCCGCGCGCGCTCAGCGGCCGCCGCAACGGGAGCAACGTCGGAATGCTTCCCGGCGGTGCCGGAATGAGTTCGTCGGGGCGCGGCGAGCGCACGATGCCGCCATCGGCGAGCGGCTCGCACGTCTCATCGAAATAATAGCGGCCACGCGCGTCGGCGTAGGCGAGGGCGAGGCGCGCGCGCTTACGCGACATCGTCGTACAGAACGCCGTCGAAGACGCGGACTGCCGGGCCGAGCAAACTCGCTTCGCCGCGAGCATCGAAATCAACCACGAGCGTGCCGCCGGGCACCTCGACTCGCATCGGCGTTGAAAGCAGGTCGCGCATGCGCGTCGCCGCTGCAACCGCTACCGCACCGGTGCCGCAGGCCTGCGTTTCGCCGACACCGCGTTCGAAGTGGCGCACGCGCACGCGATCGCTCTCGAGGACCGTGAGGTGCACGTTCGCCCCATCGGCGAAGGCCGGCTCGTCGGTGATGCGACCGGCGAGCATCGCGAGATTGTAGGTATCGAGAGCGTCGACGAAGAGCACGACGTGCGGGTTCCCGACGCGAACGACGGTCGCATCCGGAAACGCGATCGTTCCGCGTTCGATACTCGTCGCGCCCATCGCGACGCGAACGCTCCAATCGCCCTCGCGGCTCTCGATTGCCGTCTCACGGATGCCGGCGAGCGTTTCGATGGCGAGGCGCTCGGGGGCACCCGCTTCG
>JABEUW010000025.1 GCA_013043945.1 Vulcanimicrobiota bacterium
GATCGACGTATCCGCCTCGGCCATTATTGAGTCTTCTCGAACGAAGTCGATGTGGCGGCGACGCCCTTGCTCGGCCTCGAGCCCGGGAGCCTCGCCCGGATCGAGGATGCCCGCGGACACCCCGTCGGGCTCGCCTACGTCAATCCGCGCGCGCTGATCTGCGCCCGGCTCCTGACGCGCGACGTCCGCGGCCATATCGATGCCGATTGGTTCGGGCGGCGCATCGCCCGTGCGCTGCAATTACGAGAGCGCCATTACCCGGCGCCCTTTTACCGCTTGATTTACGGTGAATCGGACGGGCTTCCGGGCTTCGTGGTCGACCGCTTCGGCGAGCGGCTGGTGGTGCAGCTCAATACCGCCGGCGCGACCGCGCTGCGCGAGCCGTTCTTTGCCGCGCTCCGCGACGCGCTGGCGCCGACGGGGATTCTGGTGCGGAACGCCGGCTCGACGCGCGAATTGGAGGGAACGCCGATCCTCGACGAGCGAATCGGCGATCTCCCGGCGGAGATTGAGGTCCACGAGGGCGAGATGCGCTTGCTCGCGCCGCTGCTCGAGGGGCAGAAGACCGGGTACTTTTTCGATCAGGCCGAGAATCGGGCGCGCCTTGCCCGCTACATACGCCCGGGCGACCGCTGCATCGATCTCTTCAGCTACGTCGGCTCTTGGGGGGTGGCGGCGGGGCTCGCGGGGGCTGCGAGCGCGATCTGCGTCGATTCCTCGGAGCGCGCGATCGCGTTTGCCAAGCGCAATGGCGAGCGCAACGGGGTCGCGATCGATGGGCGTTGCGGGGACGCGCTGGTCGTGCTCGCCGAGCTCGCCGCGCAAGGGATGCGCGCCGAAGTGGTGATTCTGGATCCGCCAGCGCTCATCAAGCGCAAACGCGATCTCGAGCCGGGGGCGGCGCGCTACGCCGCGCTCGCTCGCGCTGCGGTTGCCGTGCTCGCTGAGGGCGGCACGCTGATCTCCTGTTCTTGCTCGCATCATCTGCCGGTCGATCGGCTCGCGCGCATCGCCTACGACGCCGCGCGGGAGGCGGGGCGCCCGATGCAGCTGCTCGGGCGTTTCGCGCACGGAGTCGACCACCCGATCCATCCCGCGATGCCCGAGACCGAGTATCTCAAGGCATTGGTCCTCCGACTTTAGTACGGCGTTCGCGCACGCTAAAAAAACATTCTCCAAACGCTTGACAGAGCTGGCCGCTATGGATAAGATATTGGCCGTTGACTCTGACGCCCCGCCGCAAGAAAGCGGTCGCAAGATCCGCAAAAAGGCGGTGTGGCGCGGGTTCGATCCTTGAAAACTGAACAGTACAGCAGTGCATTAAATTTGTGGGTCTCTGTTGCTTTTGAACGACGATCGGTAACGATCGCCGCTCGCAATCAGCGAGACGTACGTTAATTCATAATCCGGCGTCGACGTAACACATCGACGTAGATCGGCTCGCACCCGATCTCGTAAGCGGTGGCGAAAGTATAGAGCCATTTCAGGCTCCATAAAATCTTTATGGAGAGTTTGATCCTGGCTCAGGACTAACGCTGGCGGCGTGCCTAACACATGCAAGTCGAACGAGGTAGCAATACCTAGTGGCAGACGGGTGAGTAACACGTAGTCAACCTACCCTTGCGTGGGGGATAACTAGCCGAAAGGTTAGCTAATACCGCATACGATCGTCGAGAGGCATCTCTTGACGATGAAAGGAGCAATTCGCGCGAGGACGGGACTGCGTCCCATTAGCTAGTTGGTAAGGTAACGGCTTACCAAGGCTTCGATGGGTAGCTGGCTTGAGAGAGTGACCAGCCACACTGGAACTGAGACACGGTCCAGACTCCTACGGGAGGCAGCAGTGAGGAATTTTCCGCAATGGGCGCAAGCCTGACGGAGCGACGCCGCGTGTGGGATGAAGGCCCTAGGGTCGTAAACCACTGTCGAAGGGGACGATATTGACGGTACCCTTGGAGGAAGCCCCGGCTAACTACGTGCCAGCAGCCGCGGTAAGACGTAGGGGGCAAGCGTTGTCCGGAATTATTGGGCGTAAAGCGCTCGTAGGCGGATCGGAAAGTCTGCGAAGAAAGACCCGGGCTCAACTCGGGGAACGGCGTGGATACTTCCGGTCTTGAGGTTGTTAGAGGGTGATGGAATTCCCGGTGTAGCGGTGAAATGCGTAGATATCGGGAGGAACACCAGTGGCGAAGGCGATCACCTGGGACAAACCTGACGCTGAGGAGCGAAAGCTAGGGGAGCAAACGGGATTAGATACCCCGGTAGTCCTAGCCGTAAACGATGGATACTAGGTGTTGGTGGTATCGACTCCACCAGTGCCGCAGTTAACACAATAAGTATCCCGCCTGGGGAGTACGGCCGCAAGGTTAAAACTCAAAGGAATTGACGGGGGCCCGCACAAGCGGTGGAGCATGTGGTTTAATTCGACGCAACGCGAAGAACCTTACCAGGGCTTGACATCCTGCGACATCCTAAGAGATTAGGTTTCCGGGTAACCGGACGCAGAGACAGGTGCTGCATGGCTGTCGTCAGCTCGTGCCGTGAGGTGTTGGGTTAAGTCCCGCAACGAGCGCAACCCTCGTCGTGTGTTGGTCCGCAAGGATCTCTCACGCGAGACCGCCGGTGACAAGCCGGAGGAAGGTGGGGATGACGTCAAGTCAGCATGGCCCTTACGTCCTGGGCTACACACGTGCTACAATGGGGAGGACAGCGAGTCGCTAACCCGCGAGGGCAAGCTAATCTCTTAAACCTCTCCTCAGTTCGGATTGAAGGCTGCAACTCGCCTTCATGAAGTCGGAATCGCTAGTAACCGCAGATCAGCTACGCTGCGGTGAATACGTTCCCGGGCCTTGTACACACCGCCCGTCACGTCACCTGAGTTTAGTGTACCCGAAGCCGCCCGTGTAACCGCAAGGAGCAAGGTGTCTAAGGTATGCTAGGTAAGGGGGACGAAGTCGTAACAAGGTAGCCGTATCGGAAGGTGCGGCTGGATCACCTCCTTTCTAAGGAGAACGTGCTGTTGGTTCGCATTTTCACGTGCGATCGCAACGGCGTAGTTCTAGAGTCGACCACAAATGATGCCGGCAATAGCCAAGGGGTCTATCGATCATCTCGATCGTATGGCCGGAGGCTGTCGGCCGATGATGCGTTCGCGCAACGTCGATGCACGGCTCCCAATTAAAGGGGGTCTGCCAAATCGCTATTCAATTTGAATTGCGGCACTGTACTGTTCAGCTTTGAGGGATGAAACGCGCGAGCGCGGTTCGACATACGTTCGACCGATGCACCGATCGCGGGAGTCTCTTGATCCTTGAAAACTGCATAAAGAAGAACTTTCACGTGTCAAACGTGAAAAGCGGGTATCACCGACAAGCGGTCGGTGATGCAATTTCGTAGTCCAAAAAATGAACTTAGGGCATACAGGTGGATACCTTGGCTCAACAGGCGATGAAGGACGTGCAAAGCTGCGAAAAGCGTCGGGGAGCTGCTTAGAAGCTACGATCCGGCGATATCCGAATGGGGCAACCCCCATGCCGTCATGGGCATGGACACCGCGATGAATTCAATAGTCGCGAGTGAGCGTACCCGGTGAACTGAAACATCTAAGTAGCCGGAGGAATAGACATCAAACGAGATTCCCGTAGTAGTGGCGAGCGAACTGGGAACAGCCTAAACCGTTTACGTGCAAGCGTTCGGGCGTTGCGTAAGCGGGGTTGTACGACAACCATCCGAGGTCCGAATACCTCGGCACGAGTTACCAAATCGATCGATAATCGAAGCCGGCTGGAAAGCCGCACCAGAGTAGGTGATAGTCCTGTAGGTGAAATCGTTCGATCTCGTGGTGTTGTTCGTGAGTAGGGCGGGGCACGAGAAACCTTGTCTGAAACTGGGAGGACCATCTTCCAAGGCTAAATATTCTGTTGAGACCGATAGTGAACGAGTACCGTGAGGGAAAGGTGAAAAGAACCCCCGAAGGGGAGTGAAATAGAATATGAAACCGTATGCCTACAAACCGTGAAAGGCCAATGCGCAAGCAAGGCTAATCGCGTGCCTATTGAAGAATGAACCTGCGAGTTACTTGTAACGGGCTTGGTTAAGGTGTTGAGCCGGAGCCGTAGCGAAAGCGAGTCTGAATAGGGCGAATTTGTCCGTTGCAGTAGACCCGAAACCGGGTGATCTATCCATGGCCAGGTTGAAGCATGATTAATCTCATGTGGAGGACCGAACCTGTCGTTGTTGAAAAAACGTTGGATGAGCTGTGGATAGGGGTGAAAAGCCAATCGAACCCGGAGATAGCTGGTTCTCCCCGAAATAGTTTGAGGACTAGCGTCGTTTGTTAACCCACGGGGGTAGAGCACTGACAGAGCTAGGGGTCTTACCGGATTACCGAACTCCATCAAACTCCGAATACCGTGGCGAATTAAGCGGCAGTCAGACTGTGGGGGATAAGCTCCATGGTCAAAAGGGAAACAGCCCAGATCAACAGCTAAGGTCCCTAATCGATGCTCAGTGGTAAAGGAAGTCTTGTCGCAGAAACAACTAGGAGGTTGGCTTAGAAGCAGCCACCCTTGAAAGAGTGCGTAATAGCTCACTAGTCGAGTGGCGAGGCGCCGAAAATGTAACGGGGCTCAAGCATCGAACCGAAGCTTTGGGATGTGTAAACATCGGTAGGGGAGCGTTGTGGCGTAGGCTGAAGCACGACCGCGAGGACGTGTGGACGAACCACAAGTGCGAATGCAGGTATAAGTAGCGATAAAAGAGAGTGAGAACCTCTCTCGCCGGAAGTCTAAGGTTTCCTGAGCTACGTCAATCGTCTCAGGGTGAGTCGGGAGCTAAGCCGAGGCTGAGAAGCGTAGGCGATGCACAAGCAGTTCATATTCTGCTACCACCGACGACCGTTAAGACTCTGTCGAACAGCATTCTCGATCGTGAAAGCGATCGGTGGTGCCGTTCGTCATGGTCTTTGAATTGATGGGGTGACGCAGGAAGATATGTCATCGCGCTGATGGATATGCGCGTCTAAGCCGGTAGGTGTTGCTGTAGGTAAATCCGCAGCATTTAACACCGAGAAGCGAATGCGAGGCTCTTCGGAGCCGAAGTGACAGACTCTACGCTGCCAAGAAAAGCCTCTAAATAGGATCGTAGGTGCCCGTACCGTACACCGACACTGGTAGACTGGCAGAGCATGCTAAGGCGACGGGAGAACCCCTGTTAAGGAACTCGGCAAATTGACCCCGTAACTTTGGGAGAAGGGGTGCCTTCGTCGGACTAGACATTACGTCGAAAGCTGATGGAGGTCGCAGAAAATAGGCCCAAGCGACTGTTTAACAAAAACACAGGTCTCTGCGAATGCGAAAGCAGACGTATAGGGGCTGACTCCTGCCCGGTGCTGGAAGGTTAAAGGGACGGGTTAGCGCAAGCGAAGCTCGGAACTGAAGCCCCAGTAAACGGCGGCGGTAACTATAACCGTCCTAAGGTGACACAATCGTTGCCTCGCCGCGTAGTAATATGCGGCTGTACACTTGGCTATATGCGGGAACATCCTTTAGAGCCCACGCCTACTCGTCGACGGCTCGTCGGCAGTAACAATGGCTGGGATTGGACAATCCGCAGGAAACGTGCTCTTCGATCGCTTCACGGCGTTCGTGGAAAGCGGATCCTCAGAGACTATACGCCAGGCATCCAACGGTATCGAAAGGTACGATAACGATGAACCTCGACCCTCAATGGGTGGTTGGATTCGTCGATGGAGAGGGTTGCTTCTTCATCGGGGTCCAGAGAAACCCAACGGTCAGAATCGGCTTCCAAGTCATTCCGGAATTTCGCGTCGTTCAACATAAACGCGATCTCGACGTGCTCCACGGGCTGAAGAAATTCTTCGGTTTCGGGCGCATTTGTCAAAATCACGACGATCGATGGGAATACCGGGTGAGAAAACTCGAGCAGCTCCGCGAGATCGCGGCCTTTTTCGAAAAGTACTCGTTACGAACGAAAAAGCGCATCGACGCTCAGAGATTTGCGAAGGTTTTAACACTGATGGAAGATGGCCGGCACCTGACAAATGAAGGCTTGAGGGAGATCGAAGATATCGCGCTTTCGATGAATACCGGTAATCGTCCGCGATTGCAGGCATTATTGGATGAAGATAGAGTCCACTCCGGCGTGAAAGCGTCGGAAGAAAAGTGAGCGAAATTCCTTGTCGGGTAAGTTCCGACCTGCACGAATGGAGTAACGACTTGGGCGCTGTCTCGATGGGGGGCCCGGCGAAATTGCAGTACCAGTGAAGATGCTGGTTACCCGCAGCAGGACGGAAAGACCCCGTGAAGCTTTACTGTATCCTGATCTTGGGTTCTGAGACTGTCCGTACAGGATAGGTGGGAGTCGATGAGACGAGGGCGCTAGCTTTCGTGGAGACAACGTTGGGATACCACCCTGATAGTCTTGGGATTCTAACCGGCCGCCGTTATCCGGTGGCGGGACAGGGTCAGGTGGGCAGTTTGACTGGGGCGGTCGCCTCCTAAAGAGTAACGGAGGCGCCCAAAGGTTCCCTCAGAACGGTCAGAAACCGTTCTCACAGAGTGCATAGGCATAAGGGAGCTTGACTGCGAGACGGACAGGTCGAGCAGGTGCGAAAGCAGGGCTAAGTGATCCGGCGGTACCGAATGGAAGGGCCGTCGCTTATCGGATAAAAGCTACTCCGGGGATAACAGGCTTATCTCCCCCAAGAGTTCACATCGACGGGGAGGTTTGGCACCTCGATGTCGGATCGTCGCATCCTGGGGCTGTAGTAGGTCCCAAGGGTTGGGCTGTTCGCCCATTAAAGCGGTACGCGATCTGGGTTCAGAACGTCGTGAGACAGTTCGGTCCCTATCCGCTGTGGGCGTAGGAGATTTGAGGAGCGTGGACTCTAGTACGAGAGGACCGAGTCGAACGAACCGCTGGTGAACCGGTTGTTCCGCCAGGAGCATGGCCGGGTAGCTACGTTCGGATCAGATAAACGCTGAAAGCATATAAGCGTGAAACTGACTCCAAGATGAGATCTCAATCCCGTAAGGGTGAAGAGCCGTGGGAGACTACCACGTTGATAGGCCGGGGGTGGAAGCATCGTAAGGTGTGGAGCTGACCGGTACTAATAGCTCGGAAATTTTTTACTACGCACCGCTTGTTTGACACGGGAAGTTCTTCTTTATGTAGCTTTCCCGCCGCGATCGGCTTCGAGCTCAGGCTCGTCATCGCGGTTGGGGATCCGGTTTGGGTGCTCGGACGAGATCTTCGTTTGAGTCGCTCACCAAGTTTCTGGCGCCCATGGCGGCGGGGTCCCACCCGTTCCCATCCCGAACACGGCAGTTAAGCCCGCCAGCGCCGATGATAGTCGGACCGCAGGGTCCCTCGAAAGTAGGACGGTGCCAGATTAAAGTCCCGGAGAGCCCGTAGCGTATCGCTGCGGGCTCTTCGGCATTCCCGGTAGGCGCAGCCGGAGGGAGCCGCTGCAGAGAGGATGCGCCTCGCAAACAACGGAAAGCGGAAGGGCGCTCGCTTACTCAGCGCCTTCACCGATCGGAGCCCGATATGCGCCTCGCTTTCCGTATCCGCAGAGCAGGCCCCCTTGCACTCGCGTTCGCGCTCGCAGCGGCTGCGCTGTTTTTTCGCCCGCTTCCCTCAAGCGCGGCATCGGAGTCGAACCATTCGATCTGTGAAAATGGAGTGGTCGCCGCAATGCCCGCCTCGCCGAAGGAGAGCTCCGACGAAGCTCCCGGGAGCGCTCCGAGCCGTGCGGTAACGCCGGCGCAGGTGGTCGCCGCCTGCACCGCTGAGATCGAATCGGGGCAATATAGCGGCGCCGATCTCGCCGACATTTATAACGATCGCGGGCTCGGCTATCGCGACGGTGGAGAGCCCACGAACGCGATTGCGGATTACAATGAGGCGTTGAGTCTCGATCCGAGCTCGGTCAGCGCACTCGTCAATCGCGGTACGGCCTTCGTCGATCTCGGCGAGTACGACCGGGCCTTGGCCGATGTCGATCGCGCGCTTCAACTCGAGCCGAAGAACCTCCTAAGGAAAGTGCGCGCCGGCGCTCGCCGATCTCACTCGCGCTATCGCGCTTACACCGGGTGACGCACTCATCTACGAGTGGCGTGCGCGAGTTCGGTACGCTCGGGGCGAGTACCGACTCGCCCTCGCCGATTTCTCGCGCGCGATTGCGATCGATGCGACCGATGCAAGCGGATATGAAGGGCGCGCGCAGGCCGAGATCCTTCAGGGGCATCCCGAGGCGGCACTCGCAGATTACGCCAGTGCGATCCGCATCGATCCAAAGAGTCCGTACGGCCATGCATCGCGAGGGAATCTCTATTTCGAGCGCGGCTCCTATGCCTTTGCCGCGCGCGATCTCGCGCGGGCGAACCAAATCACGATCTTTGCGAAGCGAATTTTTACCTCGGCGAATGGTATCTCGGACACATAGAGATTGCTGCGGCGAGAAATCATTTCCTGGCCGCAATGAAAACCTGCCCCCATACCTACATCGAGTATTCGGGAGCGAGAGCGGAGTTATCGCGCTTGTAGATCTATGGGATTTTCTATCGCGGCGACCGAAGACGGGAACTTCATGGAGTACGATGCGATCCTCTTCGATCTCTTCGGAACGCTCGTCGACGACGAGGGAAGAGCGATCGAGGGCGCAGCGGAATTGTTGGTGCGCCTTGGGGGCTATAAGCGCGCTCTGGTGACCTCGTGTGGCCGAGGCTTGGCCGTCGGCCTGCTCCGCCATGCTGGGCTTCCGGCGTTCGAAATACTCGTTACCGCCGATGACGTGGAGGCGAACAAACCGGCACCCGATGGCTATCTTGCCGCAGCAAAGCTCCTCGATATCGTTCCGGAGCGCTGTTTGGTGGTCGAGGATTCACAGCAAGGCATCGCCGCCGCCCGCGCTGCCGGGATGGATGTCGTTGCCGTGCTACGAGGGCGCGAGCGCGGTTTCGCGCTCGCGGCGACGCACGCGTTTGTATCGCTCGTGCATTTGAGCCGTGCGTTACAGGTCGGCCCCGACAGTCGCGTGCGGCTGTAGGGGCCGGTCGGTTTCGACGCTACGGCGTCGCGTTCGGGGCGGGCGGAGCGTTATGCTGGGCGCGAAGCTGGGCGAGGCGCTGCTGGACGGCGGTGCGTTGCTGCGGCGTGAGAACCGCCATGACGCGAGCGCGTAGCGCTTTCATTTGTTCGCGGGTCGGGCGTTGTCCCGGA
Organism: Vulcanimicrobiota bacterium; assembly: GCA_013043945.1. GTDB lineage: Bacteria > Vulcanimicrobiota > Vulcanimicrobiia > Vulcanimicrobiales > Vulcanimicrobiaceae > JABEUX01. The sequence goes on from JABEUW010000025.1 coordinate 9,244, forward strand.
GTCAGCGAACTGCGGAACTCTTTACGAATGCTGCGAATTTGCTGATGCTGCGCTGGAGTGAGGTGAGCGGCTCGCATCGCTCGAGCGATAGGCGGCCGATGGTGACCGTGGTGATAACCCGATGCGGTCTGCGCAGCGCTCGATATGCCGATGCCGGCGAAGGCGATGCCTGCGATGATTGCGGCGCCGAGGGCGCCTTTGATGGTGAGGGATTTCATAGCATCATCCTACCTTCGGAAACTGAAGAGCAACCGAGGAAAGGATGAACGTTCGATGAGCGTTCGATGAAAAACGCGTTAACGGGGAGCGCGAATCGCGATGGCGAGCACCTCGGGTGAGGCGTGTGCTTCGAAGCGCTTGAAGTTCTCTTCAAAGAGCGCCGCAAGTTTGCTCGCCTGGAGATCGTAGCCGGCCTTATCGCTCCATGCGTTTCGCGGGTCGAGCACCTCGCTCGGAACCCCGGGCACTTCGTGCGGCACGTAGAGGCCGAAGAAGGGTTCGCGCGAGTAGCGTTCGGGGATGCGCCCTTCGATCGCTGCATTCACCATTGCCCGCGTATGCGCGATCGCCATGCGTTTGCCGACGCCGTAGGGGCCGCCGCTCCAGCCGGTATTGACGAGCCAGCATTTGACTTCGTGCTCGGCGATTTTCTTTCCGAGTAACGAGGCGTAGACCGTCGGACGATGCACCATAAACGGCGCACCGAAACAGGTAGAGAAGGTCGCGCTCGGCTCGGTGACGCCGCGCTCGGTTCCGGCGATCTTGGCCGTATATCCCGAGAGAAAATGGTACATCGCTTGATCGGGGCTCAACATGCTGATCGGTGGGAGAACGCCGAAGGCATCGGCGGTGAGCATCACGATCGTATGCGGATGGCCGCCCTTGCTCCCCGCAACGATGTTGGGAATATATTCGAGCGGATAGGCGGCACGGGTGTTCTCGGTCTTCGCTTCGGAATCGACATCGAGCGCGCGCGTGCGCTCGTCGTATGCGACGTTCTCGAGTACGGTGGCAAAACGGTGAGTCGCCGCCCAAATCTCGGGCTCCGCACTCGCCGAGAGACGGATGACCTTCGCGTAGCAACCACCCTCGAAATTGAAGACCCCGTCATCGGACCATCCGTGCTCATCGTCGCCGATAAGCGGACGATTGGGATCGGAGGAGAGCGTCGTTTTGCCGGTTCCGGAGAGTCCGAAGAAGATCGCGGTATCTCCCTCGCCTCCGACGTTTGCCGAGCAGTGCATCGGCAGTGTCGATCGCAACGGGAGGAGATAGTTCATCACCGTAAAGATCGATTTTTTAATCTCACCGGCGTACTTCGTTCCGCCGATAAGAATGATTCGACGTTTGAAATTGACGATGACGAAGGTGCCGCTGCGGGTACCGTCGCGTTTGGGATCGGCTTCGAAGGTCGCCGCGTCGACGACCGTAAACTCCGGGACGAAACCGGGATCGGGGCTCTCCGGAGTGATGAAGAGATGGCGCGCGAAGAGGCTATGCCACGCAAACTCGGTATAGACGCGGACCGGTACGCGATACCGTTCGTCGGCGCCCACATAGCAATCGAGGCTATAGAGATCGCGCTGCGCGAGAAACTCGGCGACCCGTTCGAAGAGCGCATCGAAGATCTCGGGGGCGATACCTTGATTGGCGTCGCTCCAATCGATATGCTGCTCGCTCTCGGGCTCGCGAACGAAGAACTTGTCCTTTGGCGAACGGCCGGTATGGGGGCGCGTATCGACGATGACCTGCCCGTCGCCGCCAAGGAGACCCTCGCCGCGGCGAACGATATGCTCGACGAGCTCGGCGGCGGTGAGGTTGTCGTACTGGGCTTTGCCCTTAAGGCGTTCGGATACGGTGAGAATGGCTGCTACCCCCTGCGTCAATGGATCTCATCGCTTCATTTCTCGGGTTTTGCGGTCGTGCCTGCAGGCCGCCGGAGGGGCGAAGTCGCAGGAATCGCCATGAGTTCTCGCACGATTGCACTCGCCGCATTGCTCGCGGCCCTGCTCGCCGCGCCCGCCGCTGCGGCCCTGCCATTTCACGTCGGATCGCTGCCGTCGGGGCCGCTCGACGGCATCACCGATGTTGCCGGCGTCCGCGTAGCCAACCTGACGATCGAGCGCGGGAGCGCGATTCGCACCGGCGCGACGGCGATTCTTCCCGATGCCGATCCCTGGGATCGAAAACTCGCCGCAGCCTTCCTCCGCTTTAACGGCAACGGCGAGATGACCGGAACGCATTGGATCGATGAGTCCGGATATCTCGAAGAGCCGATCGTGCTAACCGATACGCTCGATATCGGTCTCGCCGACGACGGCGTGGTGAGCTGGATGATCTCCAAGCACCCACAGCTCGGCATTACCGACGACGTTCCCCTTCCCGTCGTCGCCGAATGTGACGATCAACTCCTCAACGATATTCAGGCGCGCGCGGTGCGACCGAGCGATGTCGTCGCGCTCTTAAATCGCGCTCATACCGGGCAATTTCAGCGTGGCAGCGTCGGTGCGGGTACCGGAATGAAAGCGTTCGGTTTTAAGGCGGGGATCGGTTCGGCCTCGCGCGTGCTTCCGGCCTCGATGGGCGGCTATCGCGTCGGCGTGCTCGTAAACGATAACACCGGGATGTCGCACGCGCATTTAAAGATCGCGGGCGTTCCGGTCGGGCGCGCACTGCAGCATCTTTATCTACCGAAGTTCCCGCAACCCCTCGCGCTGCACGGACGGATGAGTTCGGGAAGTATCATTATCGTCATCGCGACCGACGCTCCGTTGGATAATCGGCAGTTGCGCGCGCTCGCGCTCCGTGCGGGGATGGGAATGGCGCGAACCGGACTGATATCCTCCGTGGGGAGCGGCGATCTCTTCGTGGCATTTTCCACGCGCTACGTCTATCGCCGCACCGGCGATTTTCGCGTTCACGCACCTCGTATCGCGACCGTCGAGAGCGATCGCGTTCTCGATACGCTCTACCGTGCGACGAGCGACGCGGTCGAAGCATCGATCGACGATGCGCTCTGGTCCTCGACGACGATGGTCGGGCGCCGCGGCATCACCGTCTACGGCTTGCCGCATGCGCCGGTGCTGCGCATGTTGCAAGCGGCGGGCGTGAAGCTATCCGCGCATCGCTAAGAGCGCGACGCGCAGCGCGTTGATCGGTGAGGGGCGGTACTCAAATTCGCAGAGTGCCGGGCCGATGCTCGCCCCGGTTTTATTGGTGACGAACCATGGCGGCTTCGGAAGAAGCGCCGCTCCGTAGCCGAAGAGGCTGCGCGGAAAGGGCGCAAAGGGCGCGCGAATGACGCTCTTCTGTGCGCGCGAAAAGAAGAAGCTGTTGTGGACGACGCCGATGCCGCTCCCCACGTCGGCGAGCGTGTGTCCTGGGAAGGCGCCCCACGTGCTCTCGGTGAGCAAGAAACCGACCCCGGTCCACGCGTTGATCGCGATGCAGCCATAGCGAAGATCGGCGACCGCGCGATCGAGCGCGGCTGCGTGGGCGCGTTCGCTGTGCGGATGCACGATGATATTCGCGCCGAGCGTGCCGCGCAGACGATCGTTTGCAAATGCAACGGCCTCGCTCAGATAGCGTTCCGGCTCACCGGGAATCGTGACATAGGCGAGAAAGCTCGAAAAGGCCTCGACGCTGAAGGCGGGATCCGCCGAATCGCCCTTCTCGGCGTGACGGATCGTACGCGCGGTATAGCCCTCGCCCGTGCGTCCGAGCGCGAGGCTCTCGCCGACCTGCGAGAGGCGCTCGCAGCGCGACGACGCGCCGGGATAGTAGGCCGGTCGATCCGGGAGCGCGCGCAGGACTCCCTCGATCGCAGCGATGAGGCGCGGCGTCCCGGCCCAGTCCTCCGGGAGCACCAACACCTGTGAGGCGATGCAGTTGAAGCCGTTGTTGTGGAGCTTCTGGGTAACGATATTTTCGGCTTGAAAGCGAAAGTCGGCCTCGCTCCAATCGCCGGGCACCACGATGGTTGGGCTCACGTTGCCGAGCTCGCTCGTAATCGGTTTGCGCAGCAACGGCGTCCCGGCGCGCTTTCGTGCCGCGCCCTCCTCGCCGATCCCAAAGACGATTGCGTCGTGGGTGGCGTCGCTCCCGGTGATATGAATCTCGTCGATCGCATCGGCGGCGCAGAGATATTGCCCGACCTCGGGGCCGCCGTAGGCAAAGCGGAGGTAACCCTCATCGACGAGCGGGGCGAAGGCACGTTCGAAGATCGCGCCGAGATAATCGTTGACGGGATTCATTTTTAGCATGCAGACGGCGCCATCGGCGAGGAGCTTGTAGAGCACGTCGAGTGGCGGAATCGCCGCGATATTGCCCGCGCCGAGCACGAGTGCGACGCGCGGTTGCGGGTTCTCCTCGCGATACCAGGGCGCCATCGTCGCGGGTACCTCCGCTACGCTCACCCCGGGCTCCATCCAGACCTCCGCGCCGATCCCGTTGAGGAGCAGCCGGTCGTAGGCGCCGTTCGGAAAGACCGTTGCGACGCTCTGGCCATCGCTGCGAACGCGAATGCGGCTCGCCGGGAGTGCCGGGCTACCGCTCTTCGCGATGCTCTCTAAGGTCGCGATATAGCGATTGAGCGCGTAGAGCACCGCCCACGGCCCACTGATCCATTCCTCGCCCTCGAGCCCCGTTCCGCGAAGCCCCTTCGCTGCGATTGCGGCCTCCGCCCAGCGTTCGCGAACGGCGTAGACGCCATCGCGGCAATCCTTCAGGAGCGCGACCTTGGCGAGCACGGGAAGGCGCGCCCATCGCTGCGCGGCGTCGCGCAGCTCGGTCAGTTCGGCGTCGATCGCCGGGAAGGCGGTAATTTCATGGCTTGCGATCATCACCATCACTTCGACATCTCTCGCAGGCTCCCGGTTGCGCGCTTCGTGCCGAAAAAAAAGCGCCGCTCGTCGGCTCGATGCCGAGAACGGCGCTGCTCTACTCGGAGGGTCGTTAGTTGATCAGATCGCGGGAGACCATCACGTCGCGGGGATCGATGAGGTGCTTCTTGAGCCCGAGCTTCTCCGCCGGCACGCCGAGTGCATACGCGACGAGTTGGGGAAGATGGAAGACCGGAAGATCGGTGCGCCCCCAGCGCGCGGCCGCATCGGCCTGGTAGCCGTCGAGTGCGAGGTGGCAGAGCGGGCAGGGCGTGATCACCGCTTCCGCGCCGTTATCCTTGGCCATGCGCATGTTCTGTCCGACCATCGATGCTGCGATGTTCTCTTTCTCCAACTGCACGTGGAAACCGCAGCAGCGCGTCTTCCCGGCATAGTCGACCGCTTCGCCGCCGAGCGCGACGATGACGTCTTCGAGCGAATGCGGGTGACGTGCCGATTCCCAGCCATTCACCGATTCGGGGCGGATGATGTGGCAGCCGTAGAAGGGCGCGACTTTGAGCCCGTTGAGCGGCCGAACGACCATCGAACGAAGCGTATCGAGCCCGATGTCGTCGATGAGCCACCAGAGCAGGTGGCGTACCGTGACGCTGCCTTTGTCGTTCGCACCGAACTTGCCGAGAATGGCGTTCGCTTGCGCCATCCGCTCTTCGCTCTCGCGCAGCTCTTTATTCGCCGCGCGCATGTGCCCGGTACAGGTCGAACAGATCGTGATGACGTCGTCGAGGCCGAGCGCCTCGGCTTGGGCGTAGGTGCGCGCGTTGAGGACGCGTGCGACATCGCGATTGGTGTCGTTGAGTACCGAGGCGCCGCAGCATGAGGCGGCGGTGAGTTCGACGAGCTCGATGCCGAGTTTGTCGGCGAGGAGCATCGTGGAGTTGAAGAGCTCTTTACAGGACTCTTTTGCAACGCAGCCGGGGAAAAATCCGTAGCGTTTGCTCTTGGAGGAGTTGGTGCGAACGTGCGCGTCGAGCGCGCGTTCTTCGGGAAGGAGCGTGCTGGACATTATCGGACCGGTGCCTCCAATGCATCGAAAATGGTGCGAATTTCGTCGATCTTCGGTACGGGCTTGAGGAAGGGAGGCGGAAGTTTGCCCTTGAGTGCCATACGCGCTCCGAGCGGCGCGACTTTCAGGAGGCCGCGGATATTGAAGCGTCCCACGGTTCCTTGAATGACCTCGGTCTCGGCGAGCATGCCGGTCTGCTTGATCGTCTTTGCAACGACGAGTGCGTGGCGCGGGCCGCGTTCGTTCATCATGACGCGGTCGGTAATCGCGGCACGTTTGACGTCGATGATGCGGTCGTTGGGATCGACATGTTTCGGGCAGTACGAGCATGCGTAGCAGTGCGCGCAGAGCCAAAGGTAATCTTCGCTGATCTGCGCGATCCGTTCTTTGCGCTGGCCGTCGCGCACATCTTCGATGAAGCGGTAGGCGTACGCGATTGCGGCGGGGCCGGCGAAGGCCGGGTCGACGCTGACGACGGGACAGAGCGAGTAGCAGGTCGCGCACATGATGCAGTTCGCGACGTCGACGAGCTTCTTCATGTCGTCGGGGCTGACGCGACGCTCGGTGGGGTGCGCGGAATCCGCGTCGTTGGGTTGGAGATAGGGTTTCAGTCGCGCGTATTTATCCCAGAAGGGATCCATGTGCACGACGAGGTCTTTCATCGGCTGGAAGTTCGGCATCGGATCGATTTTGACCGAGCCGTCCTCCTCCATCGCCGAACCACAGGAGGTCTTGCAGGCGAGCGAGGTCACTCCGCCGATGCTCATCGAACAGGATCCGCAGATCGCCGAACGACAGGAGCGGCGGAAGGAAATCGAGCCGTCGACCTCCGCCTTCGCGTATTCGAGTGCATCGAGAACCGTCGTCGTCTCGGGAAGATCGACCGTCACTTTGTCGCGATGCGGAATCGTATCGGTCGCTTCGTCGAAGCGGAAGATATCGAGCTTGATCTTTGCCATTAGTAGCTCCTCACCTCGGGTTTGAAATCGGTGATCTTCACGCTTCGTGAGTAGTCGAGTCGCGGCAAAGCGTTATCCTGTCGATAGGCCAGCGTATGTTTGAGCCAGTTGGCGTCGTCGCGTTCGGGATAATCGGTGCGCGATTGCGCTCCCCGCGATTCTCTCCGCTCCAACGCGCCTTTAGCGAGGCAGAGCGCGGCGTCGATGAGGAAGTCGGTCTCGAACGTCGAGACGAGATCGGTGTTGAAGGTCTTCGACTTATCCATCACGATGACGGATTCGTCGAACTCCTTGCGGACCGCTTCGAGATCGGCGACGCCGGCGGCGAGCCCCTTCTCGTCGCGGAAGATGAACGTATTCGCGCTCATCGTTTCGTTCATTTTACGGCGCAGGACGGGGGCGCGCGTTCCACCGCTGCGAGCGAGGAGCGCGGCGACGCGTTCCTGCTCGGATTTGAGCGTTCGCGTCGAGGGGCGAACATCGCCGATCGATTTCACGTAGTCGACGGCGTGCGCGGCGGCGCGGGCGCCGAAGACGATCGTGTCGAGCAGCGAGTTCCCGCCGAGGCGATTCGATCCGTGGACGCTGACGCAAGCGCACTCGCCGGCGGCATAGACGCCGGGGACGCGCGTCGCGCCGAACTTGTCGGTCTCGATACCGCCCATCGTGTAATGGGCGCCGGGCAGAATGGGAATCGGGTCGTCGATGGCATCCTTCCCGGTCGCATCGAGCGCGAGTTCGCGAATCTGCGGGAGACGTTCGAGAATCTTCTCGCGACCGAGGTGGCGCATGTCGAGCAGCACACAGCCGTCGACGCCGCGCCCTTCGAGAATCTCGGTCCACTCGGCACGCGAGACGACATCGCGCGATGCGAGCTCGCCCTTATTCGGCGCGTATTTGAACATGAAGCGCTCGCCCTCGGAGTTGAGCAGATAGGCTCCCTCGCCGCGTGCGCCCTCGGTCATAAGCACGCCGTTCTCTTTGAGCGTCGTGGGATGGAATTGCATGAACTCCATATCCATCAACGGGATGCCCGCTTTATACGCAATCGACATGCCGTCGGCGGTCGAGGCATAGCCGTTGGTCGTTTTGGCATACATGCGTCCGGCGCCGCCGGTCGCAAAAATCGTCGCCTTTGCGGTGATCAGTTCAAGCTCGCCGTTGCGCATATTGTAGGCGACCACGCCCGAGCCGATGCCGTCCTCGATCGCCAACGCGGTGCAGAAGTACTCTTCGTAAACCTTCACTCCGAATCGTTCGAGCTGCTCCCAGAGCGTGTGAAGGATGACGAGGCCGGTGACGTCGGCGGAGTAGCAGGTGCGCGGTGCGCCGGCGCCGCCGAAGGGGCGCTGGGCGATGCGACCGTCTGGGAGGCGCGAGAAGATGCAGCCCCGATGTTCGAGCCAAATAATTTGCTTGGGCGCATCTTCGCACATCGCTGCGATCGCGTCCTGATCGCCGAGATAGTCGGAGCCCTTTACGGTATCGAAGGTGTGGCTTGCCGGCGAATCTTCCTCGCGGTTGCCGAGCGCGGCATTAATACCGCCCTGGGCGGCGCCCGAGTGACTGCGGACCGGGTGCATCTTGGAGACGATGGCGACATCGACCCCGCGCTCGGCTGCTTCCACCGCTGCGCGCATACCCGCGAGACCGCCACCGATGACGACGACGTCGTGCTTGATCACGTTGACCTTTCCGGGGAGAGGCGTTTGTCTCTTTGTATACCTCTGCGCGCAGCGCGAGCCCCACGACCTTGGTCGGGAGGAGCGAATCGGCTAGGGGGCGGTCTCGACGGGAGCGGTAAACTCGCCCTCCGCGCTCTTCTTGCGCTCGTAGAAAACAAAGCAGTTTTTCCCACGTTGCTTCGCCTTGTAGAGGGCCTCGTCGGCCGCGTGGAAGAGCGTCTGCCCCTCGACACCATCGGTTGGAAACATCGAGACGCCGATCGATGTGGAGAGCCCGCTTCGGCGCATCGCTGCGAGCATGCGCTGGACGCCCTGCTGGGCGTGCTCGCGGTCGCTCTGAGCCATGACCAGCACGAACTCGTCGCCGGCGTAGCGGGCGATGATATCCCCCTTCCGGGCGTTCTTTTTCAGAACTTGGGCGAAGCGTTTGAGCGCGAGATCTCCGAGGCCATGCCCCCCGGTATCGTTGATTTTTTTGAGGTCGTCGAGGTCGAGAATAACGTAGGCGAAGGGGGTGTCGTAGCGCTCGGAGGTGTGAAGTTCGCGGTCGAGCATCTCGTTGAGCGCTCGGCGATTGGGAATGCCGGTGAGGCTGTCGGTCAGCGCGAGGCGCTGCGACTCTTCAAGGAGTCTGCGCGTCTCTTCGTGCAGGCGCGCGTTCTCCACAGCGACGGCGGCCTGCGAGGCGAAATCGAGCATCATGCGGAGTTGGTTCTCGGAGATCTCCTCACCGGGTGGTGAATCGGCGTAGAGAATGCCGCGAACGACCTCGCGAGCGATGAGCGGAACGGCGCAGTAGGGTCCGCGCCCATCCTCTAACGGCCGGTCCGGGTCGCCCTCGCTCCCGAAGGCAAGCTCGACGCTGCGCGAGACCAGGTCGTCCATCGTCGACGGAGTGCGGTATTCGCGGGGATCAGCGGCGTGCAGCACGGTGCCGGAACTATCGCATTCGAGCCGACGTATGAGGCTGCCGCCGTCGATTGCATCGAAGAGAATAACGCGTTTAAAGCGCAGTGCTTCGGTGACGCCCCGCATCACCGTCGAGAGAATATCGTTGATCTCGAGCGTCGAGTTCAGGGTGGTGAAAACTTGCTGAAGGACAAAGAGTTCCGCGTTCTGTGCGGCGTATTCATCTCTCTCTGCTTCGACCATGGCGAGCCGAGAACGCAAACGAGCAACCTCCTCGGCTAGGGCCTCGGGGTCGGAGGATGGCAGACCGGTCCCAGCCTCGCCGGGGGAGAGGCTACTCTCCATCTCTTAAGGTTACGTCAGGCATCTGTAGAAGTTTAGGTAACGTGTGTTAAGGGTTTGTATAGGTTGAGTCAGTTCGTTCATCTCCACGTTCACTCCGAATATTCCCTGCTTGACGGCGCCTGTCGGGTCGAGGATCTCTGCCGCCGGAGCGCTGAGGACGGCGCTCCGGCGGTCGCCCTGACCGATCACGGCGTGATGTATGGAGCGATGGAGTTCTACTACGCGGCGCGCGAACATCGCCTGACCCCGATTCTGGGGTGCGAGGCCTACATCGCGCCTCGTGGACGGATGGATCGGAGCGTCCGCGACGAGGCGCACGTCACCCTTCTCGCCGCCGATCCTACGGGGTACCGGAACCTCAGCGCCTTGATCTCCAAGGGCTTCCTCGAGGGCTTCTACTACAAGCCGCGCATCGATATGGATCTGCTCGAACGGCATAATGACGGTTTGATCGTGCTTTCGGGCTGCATGTCGGGGATGGTTGCGGCACCGTTGCTCGCCGACGACCGTCCGCGCGCGGTCGAGAATGCGCGTCGATTTTACGAAATATTCGGCGACCGTTTTTATATCGAGGTGATGCGTCACGGTATGCCGGAGGAGGAGAAAATCAACGCCGGTCTGGTCGGCGTTGCGCGGGAGTTAGGGTTGCCCATCGTCGCTACGAACGATTCGCATTATCTCACCCAACGCGACGCCCCCGCGCACGACGTACTCCTCTGCATTCAAACCGGAAAAACCGTCGCCGACACGAGCCGCATGAAATTTCACGGCGATCAGTTCTATGTGAAATCCGCCGAAGAGATGTCCGAACTCTGGCACGACCTTCCCGAGGCGGTTGAGAATACGGTAGCGATCGCCAAGCGCATCGATATGCGCATTCCCGAGCGTGTCTTCCACCTTCCGCACTACCCGGTGCCCAACGATAATCACGTGGTGCGCGACGATGCCGGATACCTGCGCGAGCTCTGCGAACGAGGACTCATCGAACGGTACGGCGAGCGGCGCGTCGCCGACGACCCCGTATTGCGCGAACGGCTCGATTACGAACTCTCGATCATTACGAAGATGGGATTCGCATCCTATTTCCTCATCGTCTGGGATTTTATAAAATTCGCTCGCGACCGCGACATCCCCGTGGGGCCGGGGCGCGGATCGGCCGTTGGATCGATCGTCGCCTATTCGCTGCGTATTACCGATCTCGACCCGCTGCGCTTCAACCTCATCTTCGAACGGTTTTTGAATCCGGATCGAATCTCGATGCCCGATATCGATACCGATTTTTGCGTGGAGCGACGCGACGAAGTCATCGCCTACGTACGCGAAAAATACGGTGAGGATCGCGTCGCACAGATCGTGACCTTCGGCAAAATGCTCGCACGGGCTGCGGTGCGCGACGCGGGTCGCGCTTTAGGCGTTCCCCTTCCCGATGTCGATAAAGTCGCAAAGCTCATTCCTTCGGGGCCCGGCGGCATGACGATCGGCGAAGCGTTGGAACAGATCCCCGAATTAAAGATGCTCAACGATCAACGCCCGGAGATTCGCGAGTTGCTCAAAACCGCGCGCGCGATCGAGGGGCTCGCTCGGAGTGCCGGTACGCACGCCGCGGGGGTCGTTATCGGCGCCGAACCGTTGGTGGAGCACGCCCCGTTAGTAAGGTTGAACGACGGCGGGGTCAACACGCAGTACGACATGACCTGGATCGAAAAAATCGGGTTGTTGAAAATGGATTTTCTCGGCTTGCGCAACCTGACGGTCATGCATGCTGCCGTGCGTGAGATTCGGCGAACCGGCGATCCCTCGTTCTCGCTCGAAGGTATCCCGCTCGACGATCGCGCGACCTTCGAGATGCTCTCGCGCGGCGAGACCGCCGGGGTCTTTCAACTCGAGAGTGAGGGCATGAAGCGTGTGTGCACCGAGTTGCGCCCATCGCGTTTCGAGGACATTATCGCACTAGTGGCACTCTATCGGCCCGGTCCGATGGAGTGGATTCCACAATATATCGCCATCAAGCACGGGCGGCAAAAGCCGACCTACCTCCATCCCGTTCTCGAACCGATTCTTGCGGAGACCTATTCGATCGCCTGTTATCAAGAGCAAGTCATGCAAATCGCACGCGACTTCGCGGGCTTCTCTATGGGACAGGCCGACGAGTTGCGCAAAGTTATGGGCAAGAAGCAGAAGGAGAAGATTCCGGTCTTTCGGCAAAAATTCGTCGAGGGAGCGGTCGCTCGTTCCGGCGTTAGCGTCGCGCTCGCCGAGCAGGTGTTTACATTTATCGAACCTTTCGCGGGATATGGATTTAATAAATCCCACGCGGCCGCCTATGCGTTAATTTCCTATCAGACCGCCTATCTCAAGGCAAATTATCCGTTGCCGTATTTGGCGGCGTTGATGGGATCCGTGCGCGATAAAACGGAGAAACTCGTCGAATACATCGACGTCGCTCGTCGTTTGGGAATCGACGTGCTTCCTCCCGACGTCAATGAATCGGTCAGCGATTTCGGCGTCGTCGGAGCGAGTATCCGATTCGGCCTCAGCGCGATCAAGGGGGTGGGAGAAGGCGCGGTGGCGTCGATCGTCAACGCGCGCGAAGAGGGCGGGCGTTTTCGCGACCTTTTTGATTTCGTCGAACGTATCGATGGGAAGCAGGCCAATAAGCGGGTCCTCGAGGCACTGGTGAAGTGCGGTGCGCTCGATGCGTTACCGGGCAATCGAGCGGAAAAATTAGAGGGAATCGATCGCGCGGTCAGTCTCTCGGCGACCCGTGCACGGGAGAGTGCCCTCGGTCAGACCTCGCTCTTCGGCGACGTACCCGGCGATGCCGGCGTCGTTCCGGCGCTCCCGCGGATGGCGCCTCCGACGCAGCGCCAAATTCTCAAGTGGGAACGAGAGATGTTGGGAATTTTTGTCTCCGGGCATCCGCTCGCCGAGCACGAAGAGCGCTTCGCTCGTATGGGCGTGACGCCAATTCGCGACCTCGGAGCCTGCCAAGACGACGCCGAGGTAAAGATCGCCGGCCTCGTTGCCTCCGTGCGGCGCACCATGACGCGGAACGGCGCGCAGATGCTCATCGCGCAGATCGAGGACGCAACCGGCTCTTGCGAGGCGATCGTTTTTGCAAAGCTCTATGCCACGGCGTCGCCGTTGTTCGTCGCCGACGAGATCCTCGTCCTCCGCGGTCGCGTACGCGTTCGCGAGCGAATTGGAGAGAACGAAGAGGGCGCGCCATCCGTCTCACTGGGGGTCGATGAGGCGACGGCCTTCAACGCACCGGCAGCCGACGCACTCCCGCCGGTGCGAGGTTGGCTACTCGATCTTCGCTCGCGCGAGCAGATCGATCGACTCACCGCACTTCTCGATCGTTGCCCCGGCGAAGCGCGCGTCGTCCTCCGAGCGAAAGATCGCCAGCGAGAGTTGCCGCGACGCCTCGGCGGGGAGCGGCGCGTGCGTGCAGAACTCGTCGCAATCTTTGGTGACGATGGCGTTCACCTGCAGAGCGAGTAACGAGGAACCGCATGAGGCTCCCATCCGGAGTTCGAGATTGGCTGCCGCAAGAATTTGCGTTTAAGCAGAGCGTCGAAGATCGCATCGCGGTCGTTTTCGACCGTTGGTCCTACGCGCGCATTTTAACGCCGACCTTCGAGAGCTACGAATCGCTCGAGCGCGGGTTAGGGGAAAAACTCATGCGCCAGACCTTTCGCTTTAGCGATCCGCTCGGAGAAGAGTTGGCATTGCGTACCGAAATGACGACGCCGATCGCGCGGGTCGTCTCCACTCGGTTGCGCAACGCGAGCCTCCCGATTCGGTTATCGTATATCGCTCCCGCCTATCGTTACGAGGAGCCTCAGCTCGGGCGGATGCGCGAATTCACGCAAGCGGGCGCGGAACTCATCGGCGCGGCGGGCGCCGATGCCGACGCGGAGGCACTCTTTATGGCGATCGAAACGCTCGACGCGGTCGGGCTTTCCGACGCTCAGTTCGATATCAACGATTCGGCGATCGTCGATGGAGCACTGGTGACGCTCGGACTTTCCGCCGTCGCAGCACGTTCGTGGAAAGAGGCAATCGCCGCACGAAATCTCGTCGATCTCGACTCCTTCGCGTCGCGCGATGCGGTTCACCCGGAGCGCTACGCGCTATTGCGCCGTCTGATCGTGACGCGGGGAACCGCTGAAGTGCTCGCGATGGCACGCGAGCTCGCTCCGAACCCGGAGGCTCAGGCGGCGATCTATCGCCTCGAACGGATCCTCGCCCGCGGTAGTAATTTAGGCTTCGGGGCGCGCCTTGCGATCGATCCGGCACTCTTGCGCGATCTCGAATACTACACCGGTTTTGTTTTCGAAGGCTTTCTCGGCGATCTCGGTTTCTCGCTCTGCGGCGGCGGTCGCTACGACGCACTCCTGCCGCGCTTTGGATACGACGTCCCGGCCGTCGGTTGGATGGTCGGAGTCGAACGTATTCTCCTCGCACTCGAGCGGCGCCGCATCGGCGAACGCCGTCGCCGCGAAGTCGACGTCTTCGTCGTCGGCTCCGACCGCGCCGCGATGGCCGAACGCGCGAGCGGCCGTCGCGTACGCGTCGACGTGCGCGGGCTCGATCGGGATGCGGCGATGGCGTATGCGCGACATAAAGCGATTCCACGCGTGCTCATCGCACGGGGCGATGCGCTCGAAGAGATTCTTCTCGAAGCCGACGAGCAGGCGCCGCTGTGAGCGCGTTGACGATCGCGCTGCCGAAGGGGAGCCTCTATGAAGAGAGCGCCGCGCTGCTCGCCGCGATCGGTATCGACATTCCGAGCGATCCCGGGCGTCGGCTGACGATGATGAGTACCGATGGTTCGGCGGAGCTGTTGTTGTTGCGCCCGACCGACGTTCCTGCGTATGTGGAATTCGGAGCCGCCGATTGTGGCATCGTCGGAAAAGATACGCTTTGGGAGAGCGAGCGCTCGGTGAGCGAGGCGGTCGATCTACGATTCGGCGCCTGTCGCCTCGTGGTTGCCGCTCGCCGCGCCGACGGCTTTCACGAGGGCGCGCGCTACCCTACATTTTTGCGCGTCGCAACCAAATTTAAGCGCATGGCAACGCAGTATTTCTCGGAGCGAGATATTCCCTGCGAGATCATTGCATTGCACGGATCGGTCGAACTCGCGCCGATCGTCGGGCTCGCCGACGTTATCGTCGATTTAGTTGCGACGGGCAGCACGCTACGCGAGCACGATATGGTGGTCGTCGATGAAATCGCTCGCTCGACGGCGCGCTTCGTGCTCAATCCCGTCGCCTATCGCAGCAAATATGCGCGACTCTCGGCGCTCTGCGATCGTCTGCAGAGAAGCCTCGTACGATGAGATTCGTCCGCGCCGACGACCCACTCGGTATGGCCGCAGTTTTGCGGCGCGGCTGGAGGCCCGATCCGGCGACCGTCGCTCGCGTCGCCGCCATCGTCGCCGACGTGGAAGCGCGAGGCGATCGTGCGATCCTCGAGTATTCGCAGCGCTTCGACGCTCCGGAGTATCGCCTGACGCAATTGCGCGTTCCGATTCCAATGCCGAGTGTCGCGCGCGGATCGTTGCGAGAGGACGTTGCCGCAGCGATCGAGCGAGCTCGGGATCGCGTCGTCGATTTTCATCGTCGTCAACGCAGTGAAGATGTTGCCTATCGTTGCGATGACGGCACGGAGTATGCGTTTCGCCGCGAGCCGCTGGGAGCGGTGGCGGTCTACGCTCCCGGCGGGAGCGCCGCACTCCCCTCCTCGGTGCTGATGGGAGCGTTGCCTGCGAAGATCGCCGGTGTGAGGCGTACGATCCTCCTGACGCCTCCGCAGCGCGATGGGCGCGTACATCCTGCGGTATTGTTCGCGGCAAGCCTTTGCGACGTGGAGGAACTCTACGCCGTCGGCGGCGCACAAGCGATCGCTGCTGCGGCCTTCGGTACGGAGAGCATTGCGGCGGTCGATAAGGTCGTGGGACCAGGTAATTCGTATGTAACCGAGGCGAAGCGCCAGCTCTTCGGCATCGTCGGGATCGACGGACTCGCCGGACCATCGGAGGTCTTGGTGGCCGCCGACGCCGCTGCCTCCTCGGAACTCGTGGTCGCCGAACTTCTGGCGCAGGCGGAGCACGACGCAGAGGCGCGCGTTGCCGTCGTCAGCGATTCGTACGAGCTCTTAGAGAGTTGCGCGCAATTATTGCAGGCGCTCGACGTCGCTCGAATGCCGCGTGGAGCCACGATTGCTGCGGCGCTCGAGCGCGGCGGCTTCTTCATCGAGGCGCGATCGAAGGGGGAGATCGCCGCGACCATCGCCGCCTTTGCGCCCGAACATTTGAGCTTGCAGGTTACCGATCCGGAGTTCTATCTCTCGCATCTGCGCTGCGTCGGCGCGGTATTCGTCGGGGCGGAGACCCCGGTTGCCTGCGGAGACTATCTTGCCGGAACTAACCACGTATTGCCGACGTCGGGATCGGCTCGCTTTGCATCGGGGCTCTCGCTTTCGGATTTTACGAGGAGCTACAGCGTCGTGCGGAACTCTTCGGAGCGCATGAAGGGTGATGCCGCCGCGATTGCGGCGTTCGCCGCCTTTGAGGGACTCGACGCACACGCGCAGAGCGCTCGGTTGAGAATGAAGCCGTGAGCGTCGACTTGGTCGCCTTCGATCTCGACGGGACCCTAGTAGGACGCGACTCGCAGATCTCGGCGCGCGTTCGCGCGTGCGTGGCCGCAATGCTCGCACAGGGAACGGCGAGTTGCATCGTCACCGGGCGCATGTTTCGTGCCGCCGCTCCCTTCGTGCGCGAACTGGGGCTGCGCGCTCCGACTATTTGTTACCAAGGTGCCTGGATCGTCGATACCGAGAGCGAGCGGCGCCTCTTCGACCGACCGATTGCGCCGGAGCTCGTGCGAGAGATTCTCGACGAATTTACCGCTGAGGGCCCGCACCTACAACTCTATGCCGACGACCGATATTACTGCGAGCGCAACAATCGCTTCGCAGCGCTCTATGCATCGTTAGCCGGTATCGCGCCGATCGTCGGGCCGATACGCGAGCGGTTTGCAAATCGAAGCGCGACCAAGGCGGTGATCGTGAGCGATCCGGATATTGCCGCGCAGGTCGAGCTGCGCGCGCGACGACGCTTCGGCGATCGGCTCTATATCACGCGTAGCTACCCGGAGTTTGTCGAGATGCTCGACCCCACCGTCGATAAGGGCAGCGCGCTACAGTTCGTCGCGCAGGGGCTGGGGATCCCAATGGAGCGGGTGCTCGCGATCGGCGACTCGTGGAACGACCTTCCGATCATCGAACGAGCGGGTATCGGCGTTGCTATGGGCAACGCCCCGGTCGAAGTGCGCGAGCGCGCCGATGCGGTGGTCGGCGCCGTCGATGAGGACGGCGTCTGCGATGCGCTCGAACGGTTCGTTCTGCGGTGAAGGGTCAACGCACGGGGCGACGCCGCAGAGGGAGTGCGCGGCTCCGTCCATTCGCTCTCGTGGCGCTCGTCGTGGCGCTCCTCCTGGGTGCGGGCTTCGCATGGGCAGCCTCCTGGCCGGGATTCCGACCCGGACGCATTACGGTTGCTGGGAACGAGCGCGTATCGAGAGCGCGCATCCTAGCCGCCGCATCCGTCGATCCGCGGGTCAATATCTGGCTCCAATCCTCGGCCGGTATCTCCGCGCGCCTGTTGCACATTCGTGCGATCGCGCACGTTGCCGTGCATCGGTATCTGCCGAATCACCTCTCGATCGTTATTCACGAACGGAGGCCGGCGGCACGGCTCCTCGCCCGGGACGGAATCTGCGCCGTCGATCGCCGGGGATATCTCTTCCCGGCGCTTGCAAAGGATCGTTCGCTTCCCAATCTGGTGAGCGCGAGGAGCGCCTGTGCCGAGCGCCGTCTCTCTGCTACGTCGACGACGATGCATCTGCTTGAGGTTCTCCGTCTCGCGGATGCCTCCGGCGTGCATCTCGCGGTGCTCTCTCACGATCGCTACGGCGAGGATCGTGGGGTGCTCGCCGACGGAACGCTCCTCTATATCGGCGACGGAACGCAACTCGATCGGAAATTTGCGGAGATTCGCGCTCTCGAGAAACGGCTACGAGGGAGTTGGGGGAAAATAAAAGCCCTCGATCTTCGCGCTCCCTCGACGCCGGTGGTCGTCGAAGGACGAAAGAGCGAGGGCGGCGGCCTGTTACCGATTAATGCGATGAAAGGTCGAGATAGACGAGCACCGCGCCGTTCGCCAGCGAGAATTTCATCGAGTCGTTTGCGTGCAGTTTCGAAAAATCCACGGTCGGGCGTCCCGCAGCGAGCGTCGTCTCCAGCCCATTCTGCATCGTCACTGTCACGTGCTTCGCATCGACGACTTTGATGACTTTTGCGGTATAGGTACCGTCGGGAATCATCGTAGCGCTAACGACGTTGGCGGCGATGGCGGTTGTGCCGAGCGCGACCGTGGCGAGCACGGCGGTGAAAAACGTACGTATCTTCAAAGTGGGTACCTTATCTTCAGGGGGCGGGGAGGCAGTAGTCTAGGATTCTAGCGCAAGTGCTGCCCGCTCATCAAGCCCCGCGTTTTTATTTGCTTCGCCTGCGATCCCGTGGGCCTCGTCGATATCGAACTGGTCGACGAGCTCTTCGAGGCCGCCGGACTGCTCCTGGAGCAGCATCGCCTCCTCGGCGAGTCGCGTCGCTGCGTCGGCATTCTGGGAGCCCAGGGTGCTCGAGCGCTCGATCCGGGTGCCGAGGGCCTCGATCGCCGATTGCTGCTCGGTGGAGGCACGCGCCACGTCGGCGGTACGCTGTTCGATCTCCGAGACGCTCTCGAGGATCTGGTTGGCGGTAATGGTCTGCTCCCGCATCGTCGCGGCCGCTTCGTGGGTCATCGCGCCCATCTGTTCGCTCGCTTTGGCGAGCTCTTCGGAGGCGCGAGCCTGCTCGTTGGTCGCGAGGCTGATCTCGCTCATGAGCGTCGCCACCTCGGAGACGCGCTTGGAGACGTCCGACATCATGGCATTAACCGACTGTGCGAGCGTCGCGCTCTCCTTGACTTGAACGTTGGCACGCCCGGTCCGCTCGAGAACCGCCGAGGTTCGGCGTTGAATGTCGGCGACGAGGGAGGCGATCTGCTTTACGGAGCTCGCGGAGTTCTCGGCGAGCTTTCGCACTTCGTCGGCGACGACGGCAAAGCCACGGCCATGCTCGCCGGCGCGGGCGGCCTCGATAGCGGCGTTGAGCGCGAGAAGATTGGTTTGGTCGGCGATCTCTTCGATCAGGCCGAGGATCTCGCCGATCTGCCGCGACGCTCCATCGAGGCTCTCCATCTCGACGACGACCGAGCTGACCAGCGACGTCATTTGGTCGATACCCGTCGAGAGTCGCGAGATTTCGTTCTGTCCGGTACGAACGTGTTGGTCGGTCTCCGTCGATTCGGTGCCGACGCGCTTCGCGTTGCCCGCGACCTGAACGATCGATGCCGACATCTCTTGCGTGTTCGCGACGGCCTGCTCGACGACGGTCGCAAGGTTGAGCAAGTTCTGATCCATCTCTTGGATCGAGGCCGTCATTTCGGCGATCGAACTTGAGATATCGGAGACGCGGCGCGCGACGGCTTCGGCATTATCGGCGACCGTTCCCGAGCCGCGGGCGACGTCGGCCGAGTACCGAAGCGCGTCTCCGAGCGTTGCGAGTTCGTCTTGAACGCGTCGATCGACATCGCGCGAGACCTCGGTGCTCGTGGCGCTCGCGGCCTTTACCGAACGGGTCGCAATTTGAATGCGCCCGACGAGTGAACTGAGCCGATCGCCCAATTCGTCGATCGCTTGACCGAGTCGTCCCAAAACGTCGTTTCCGCTCCAGCCCGTTCGTGCGGTGAGATCGCCGCGCCCCATCGCTTCGAATACCGTAACGCAGCGATTGATGTTGTGGAGCAATCGAACGCGTAATAGCGAAAATGCAATAACGACGACGATCAGCGCGAAGACCGCTCCCGCGACTAAAACTCCGAGGGCGAGATTTTTTGCTTGTATAAGCGCGGCGTAACGAACGTCGGCGGCGCGATTGAGCGCTTCGAGAACCGCGCGCCCGTCGGCATTCTGTTGCGTGTACGCATCGGCGAGAGTTCCCTGCAGTTGCACCAACGCTTCGGCCTTTTTGCCTTGCTGTAAAAGCCCGATCGTGGCGAGCGATTCAAAATCGTACGCGCCGGCGCTCTTGGTAAAGGCGGCGACTTCCTTACTGGTACTCGAGTCTTTTCCGGTAAGTTGTGCGAGCGCCCGTTCGTCCTTCGGAAATTTGCTTACGAGTGCAACTGCGGATTTTAATGACGCTGCGGCGCGAGCGGGATCGCTGTTGGTCGCCGCTTCGAGCGATGCCGCGCGTAAACCGTTTGCGTCGTCGGCGACGCGCGCGTATGCGAGCTCGCCTTTGACGATCTTGTCGTGCAATGTTGCAGCTTGCGTTGCAATGAGGTTGGTAACGAAGAACGCCGCCGGAATAACCGCCAGTACGACGATAAAAACGATGACGGCGGAGATCACGAGGCCGCGCTCGATGGAGGTTCGCTTTTGGCTCATCGCAATTAGGCTTCGTCCTCCTCCGGGCGTTCTCCTCAAGAGGAGCTACGCGAGGGGGCGCCAAGATGCTCGGGTTAGCCATTCTTGGCAGGGGTAGTAGGGGTTCTCGCCCGATAGCCCAATATATGGTAGATACCGGCGTTAATAATTAGGATGTGAATGAAACAAGGCACCCTGTGCGGCCTCGATATCGGCACCACGAAGACATGCGTGGTCGTCGCCGTCGACGGGCCGAACGGCCTGGAGATCCTCGGCTTCGGCGAGGCGCCTTCCCTAGGGATGCGCCGCGGCGTCGTGATCGATCTCGAACAGACGGTGAAATCGATCGAAGCGGCAACCGAGAAGGCGGAGCGGATGTCTGGGATTCACATCGAGGAGGCGATCGTCGGAATCACCGGGGAGCACGTTCGTAGCGTGAACAACCGTGGGGTCGTCTCGGTCGCGAACGACGACCGCGAGGTCGAAGCGATCGACGTCGAGCGGGTGGTCGATGCCAGCAAGATCATTAACGTGCCGAGCGACCGACAGATCGTGCACGCTCTCCCGCGTTTTTTTACCGTCGACGGGCAGGACGGCATTCTCGACCCAGTCGGGATGGCCGGCGGTCGGCTTGAGGTCGACACACACATCGTGACGGCGGCGAGCAGCTTTCTCTCCAACGTGCTCAAGTGCGTCCACCGAGCCGGCATCGCCTCTGCCGGGATCGTTTTCGAGCCGCTGGCGAGCGCCGCGGCGACGCTGCTCCCCGAGGAGCAGCACGTCGGCGTTCTGCTGCTCGATATCGGTGGGGGTACCACCGATATCGCGGTCTACTCCGGCGGTAGCGCCATATATACCGCGACGATTCCGGTCGGCGGGCAGATCCTTACCAACGATATCTCACTCGGTCTCAAGACCTCGCTCGCTCAGGCGCAGGAGGTCAAGCACCGTTTCGGCGTCGGCGACGAGCAGGGCGCCGCAGCGCGGAGTTTTTCGGTCCAGTCGCTCGATGGCCGAACCCAGCGCGAAGCGAGCACCCACGAGCTTAACGCGATCGTGGTGCCGCGCGTCCTCGAGACGTTACGGATGGCCCGGGCGAAGGTCTTCGAAAACGTGCCGCGCGATCTCGTGGTCGGTGAAGTCGTTCTTACCGGGGGCGGCGCTCAGTTGCCCGGGCTCGAAGCGATCGCCGAGCGTACGTTTGAAGCTCCGGTTCGCATCGGAATACCGGCAAATCTCGGCGGAGCGATCGAGGCATTAGCTTTTCCGCAATACGCAACGGCGATCGGGCTCGTTCTCTTCGCGCGCAAGAGCGAACTGACCGGTGTCGAATCGGCCGGTACCGGGTCGCTCTTTACTCGGCTCCGCGGGTGGCTCGCGGCGCTGTGGAATTAAATCTCTTTCATACGGAGGAAACGATGGCTGAAGCAAAACGTTTTGTACCCGAGCACGCCGCGACGATTCGCGTCATCGGCGTCGGCGGAGGCGGATGTAACGCGATCAATCGCATGATCGAGGCGGGGTTAACCGGCGTGGATTTCTTCGCCGTGAACTCCGACGTCCAAGCGTTACGTAATTCGCTCACCGAAAATACGGTGCAGATCGGGACGGGCATGTCGCGCGGCCTCGGAGCGGGCGCGAATCCCACCCTGGGACGGGATGCCGCCGAGGAATCGCGGGAGGATCTCGCGATGATCGTCGATGGGGCCGACCTGGTCTTTATCGCTGCAGGAATGGGCGGCGGCACGGGAACCGGGGCGGCGCCGGTGCTCGCCGAGCTCGCGCGCGAGTCGGGGGCGTTGACGATCGCAGTCGTGACCAAGCCGTTCGCCTTCGAGGGTCGCAAGCGCATGGAGGCCGCCGAGCGCGGCATCGCTCAACTCGAGGCAAAAGTCGATACGCTCATCACGATTCCCAACGAACGTATCTTTCAGGTCATCGAAAAAAAGACGCCGCTGAACGAAGCATTCAGTTTCGCCGATGACGTTCTTCGCCAGGGCATCGCGGGGATCAGCGATCTCATCACTCAACCAGGCTTGATCAACCTCGATTTCGCCGATGTCAAAGCGGTGATGACCGACGCCGGAACGGCGATGATGGGCATCGGGGAGGGATCGGGGGAGCATCGCGCCGCCGATGCCGCACAGAAGGCGATCGCTTCGCCGCTCCTCGACACGACGATCGACGGCGCGCGCGGCGTCATTCTCAACATCACCGGCGGCAGCGACCTTTCGATGTACGAAGTCAACGAGGCCGCCGAGATGATCAGCCGGAGCGTCGACCCCGACGCACAGATTATTTTTGGAGCGAGCCTCGACCCCAATCTTCAGGGGCGCGTTCGCGTCACGGTGCTCGCGGCGGGCTTCGGCCCGATCCGGCGCACCGAAAGCAGCGGCTTTGCCTT
This sequence comes from Vulcanimicrobiota bacterium, assembly GCA_013043945.1. Classification (GTDB taxonomy): domain Bacteria; phylum Vulcanimicrobiota; class Vulcanimicrobiia; order Vulcanimicrobiales; family Vulcanimicrobiaceae; genus JABEUX01. Next base: position 31,991 of record JABEUW010000025.1, read on the forward strand.
TGAAAATACGCGCATCGAGACCGTCACTCCGGTCAATATGGACGACATCGAAGTGCCGGCCTTCCTTCGCTATCGCGGGGGCTAGGCGATTGGCGGGCTACGGCGCGAAGATCCTCCTCGATTCGCTCGCACCGACGGGGGAACGCTTGACCACGATGGAGGTCTGCTTTCCTCGGTTCGTGCTGGCAGAGTTCAACACGCATCGACAATTTTCGCGCAATAGTGCGAGTTCGCGGGCGATTCCTACGTCAAAGTTGATCGAGCGCGTTCTCGCCGAGCCCGTTCTGCCGTTGGAGTGGGGGCGCAACCAGCCCGGGATGGCGGCCTCGTCGTTGCTCGATCTCGAAGCCGTTCGTATCGCAGAGCGGGCCTGGTTGCACGCGCGCGATGAAGCCGTCGAATCGGTTCGCGAACTTCAAACGCTACAGGTCCACAAGCAGGTACTGAACAGACTCTTAGAGCCGTTCCTCTGGCATACGGTCATCGTTACCGCCACGGAGTGGACGAACTTTTTTGCGCTCCGCTGTACGCCACAAGCGCAACCGGAGATACGTGAGGTCGCGCTCAAGATGCGCGCTGCCTACGAGCGCAGCGAACCGAGGCCGCTCGATAACGGCGAGTGGCATACGCCGCTGCTTCAAAAAGACGAACTCGGGCTCGACGTCGAGTTGCGCAAACGCGTGAGCGCCGCCCGGTGCGCGCGCGTCTCTTACCTTACGCACGACGGAGAGCGAGACCGTTCGAAAGATATCGAGCTTTGCGAGCGTCTCATGGATCAACACCACTTGAGTCCGTTCGAGCACGTTGCGACGCCCGCACCGGGAGCGAACGCGAATTTTCGCGGGTGGCGTCAAATGCGCGCGGAGGTGGAGGCGCTCTCCTGGCTTACGCGCTCAGCGAACGCATGATGCCGAGCTGCGGGTCGAAGGCTTCGGCAAAGTCCGAGGCCGGTAGGGCGCGTCCGTAGAGAAAGCCCTGTGCGAGTTCGCAGCCGCAGTCGCGCAAAAAATCGGCCTGCGCCTTCGTTTCGACGCCCTCTGCCTGAACCTGTAATCCTAACGCGTGCGCCATAGCGATGATCGCCGTAACGATTGCAAGATCGTTTGCGTCGTTGGGGATATCGTGAACGAAGCTCTTATCGATCTTAATTTTGTCGATAGGAAAACGTTTGAGATACGAGAGCGACGAGTAGCCCGTTCCAAAATCGTCGAGGGCGAGCGAGACGCCAAGGTGTTTGAGCTGACGCATAATGCCGATCGAATCCTCGGCGTTATGCATTGCCACCGATTCGGTGATTTCAAATTCCAGACGCTCCGGTGCGAGCGAGGCCTGCCGGAGCGCATCCTCGATGGCGGCGACGAGTTGGAGATGAAGAAATTGGCGGCTACTGAGGTTCACCGCGAGGTCGAGCCGGATGCCGTATTGCTCTTCCCAACGATGTACCTGATCCGTTGCGGTGCGAAAGACCCATTCGCCGAGGGCAATGATGACGCCCGAGGCTTCGGCTTGCGGAATGAAGGCATCGGGGAGGCCGATAACATTTCCCGATTGCGGCCAGCGGCAGAGCGCCTCCACGCCGATGATGCGATCGTTTCGAAGATCGACGACGGGCTGGTAATGGAGGCAAAATTCACCGAAATCCAGCGCTCGTGCGAGGCGCTGCCCCGTCGAATATCGGCGTGGATGCATTCGTCGGTTTAGAAGATCACGCGATACGGCGGCATGCCGCGTTCTTCATCCTCGAGGCAAGGCTTACCTTGCTCGGAGGATTCGGCGGGCGCGGCTCCTTCGGTCCCAATGGCGATGCGCGCGCTCTCTTCGGCGAGGTCGGTCAATATGAATGCGCGCTCCATCGAGGCTGCGAGCACGGAGAGCCCGTGGCGCTCCATCAGGATCGTGTCGACGCCGCGCGCGAAGATCTCGGCGGCGGAATCGGCGAGCTCCCGGCTGCCGGCCGCAGCGTAGGGTACCCAGCCGACCGCTCCGAGCGTCTCGATCGCCCCAACCGTATCGCGCGCGAAGAGACGGCCGCGTTTGCTCCAAATAACGCAGGCCGTCGGATGGGTGTGCACGAGAAAAGCGGCGTCGGCGCGAACGCGGTACGCTGCGAGATGAAGCGGAAGTTCGCTACTCGGGCGACCCGCCGTATCGCGCGGCCTCCCGCTTCGGTCGACGCGAACGATATCGTTCTCGCTCAGACGCTCGAGCGAACGCCCCGAAGGCGTAACGAGCAGGTCGCCATCCTTCATGCGAGCGCTGATGTTTCCGCTGCTGCCGGTAACCAGGCCGCGCTGCCAGAGGCGCGTCGCGCAGTCGACGATCGCGGATCGCAACCGCGATTCCGACGCATTCGTATCCATCGCTTCTATTAGAATCCCGTGGGATGCCAGATCGTTTTGATCTCGCAGAAATCGGCAATTGCATCGAGCGACTGCGCGCGCTCGCTAAAGTAATCGGCGGCGTGATGGAGGGGAAAGGCACGAATGCGTTTGATGGAGTGGGCCGATTCGCGTTCGATCTCGCTCCACTCGCTGAGATCCTCGCGCGTACAGGCGATCGCCTCGATGCCGTCGTGTTTCGCCATCGCCGGGGCGAGCTCGCTACGAAAACCGGTGAGCACATTGACGACGCCGGGTGGAATATCGGAGAGCGCGATCGCTTCGGCGAGGGCAACCGTCGGGCGCGGGTCCCGCTCGGAGGCGAGAAGGATCACGGCATTCCCCGCCACCAACGGGGGAAGAAGAGCCGTGATCGCACCGAGAAAGAGCGGCGCCTGCGGGGCGAGGATGCCGACGACTCCCATCGGTTCGGGTGTCGAGCAATTGAAATGCGGCCCGGCGACGGGATTCTTGGAAGAGAGGAGTGCCGAGTATTTGTCGCACCACCCGGCATACCACAGAACGCGATCGATCGCGATATCGACCTCGTTGCGAGCGCTCGGAGCATCGCGCTCGGTACTTGCGGCGATTGCATCGATAAACTCGGAGCGGCGCGCTTCGAGCATCTCTCCAAGGCGGTAGATCGTCAGGCCGCGCAGTTGTGGGTCTTGTGCCCACCAGCGAATCTGCGCGGTACGCGCGGCGGTAACCGCATCGCGCAGATCCTTACGCGACGCTTGTGCGATATTTGCCTGAAACGCTTTTCCATCCCAGAGCGGCGTGCTACGTGCGGATTCCGAACGAACGAAGGCGCCATTAATAAAGAGCTTATACATCTTGCGAACGCCGACGCGTCGTTCGTCTGTTGCGGTGCTGTCGCCCATGCCGGGGCGCTTTCGACGTGCAGGAACGGCAATGCTGCAGCGAGCATGAGGGGAGCCCGTGGAACTCTTGCTGGTCAGGCATGGACTCACCGCCTGGAACAGCTCCGGGCGCTTCCAAGGGCGCAGCGATATTCCGCTCTCGCTCGATGGAGTCGCGCAGGCCCGCGCCGCGGCGGAGGCGCTCGCCGAGGAACGGATCGATGCCGCGTTCTCCAGCGATCTTCTGCGGGCCGCGGTGACGGCCGAAACGATCCTTTTCGGAC
>JABEUW010000236.1 GCA_013043945.1 Vulcanimicrobiota bacterium
AAGCGAACGTTTTCGATTCGTTATTCAATACCGGAAGGAAACGCCGCGAACGCATTGAGGCGGAGCGTCGAGCGCGCGAGCTGTTGCGCTTCGTCGGCGTATCGGGAGTCGAGGAACAGTTCGCGCGCAACCTTCCCTACGGTACCCAACGGCGCCTCGAAATCGCTCGGGCGCTCGCCGCGCGCCCGCGATTGCTGCTGCTCGACGAACCTGCGGCGGGACTGAACCCGTCGGAAAAGCGCGAACTCATATCGCTCATTCGGGCGATTCGCGATGCCGGAACGACGGTGCTCTTGATCGAGCACGATATGGGGCTCGTGATGAATCTTTGCGAGCGGATCGTCGTGCTCGATTACGGCGAAATGATCGCCGAAGGAGCGCCGCAAGAGATTCGCGAGCATCCTCGCGTGATCGAAGCGTATCTGGGCGCGCCGGCATGAGTGCGTTACTTGAGGTTCGCGAACTCGAGGTGCGATACGGAGGTATCGTCGCATTGCGCGGCATCGATCTTCGGGTAGAAGAAGGCGAGATCGTCGCGTTGCTCGGCGCCAACGGAGCGGGGAAAACGACGACGCTTCGAGCGATTTCGGGGCTGTTGCCGATTCGTTCCGGCGATGTGGCTTTCGACGGCGCGAGCCTTCGCCGCCGTCCCCCCGACGCCGTCGCACGTCTTGGAATCGGGCACGTTCCGGAGGGCCGCCGCGTCTTTACGCGGATGACGGTTCGCGAAAATCTCGAACTCGGGGGATTCGCGATCGCCTCGCGCCGCGAAGCGACCCAACGTATCGACGACGTGCTCGATATTTTTCCCCGCCTGCGCGATCGCCTCGCACAGCGTGCGGGGACGCTTTCGGGGGGCGAACAGCAAATGCTCGCGATCGGGCGCGCGCTGATCGCGCGTCCCCGCCTGCTGCTCCTCGACGAACCCTCGCTCGGGCTCGCCCCGCTCGTCGTCAAGCAAATTTTTGAAGTGCTTCACGATATCCACGATCGCGGAACGACGATCGTCCTCGTCGAACAGAACGCGCGTGCGGCGCTCGCGCTGGCCGACCGAGGGTACGTCCTCCGAAACGGCGAGATCGCCCGGGGCGACACGGCGGCGGCGTTGTCGGAAGACCCGGCGGTCGTCGCCGCGTACTTGGGAGGCTAAGTGTCGACCTCTATTGCCGGTGGAAAGGCGCAGAAAGCAATAGTTTGGATCGGCGCCGCCCTCTTCGCCGTATTGTATTTCGCGCTGAATTTCAATAGTTGGTGGACGTACGACAGCCTCGACGATTTCGGCCTATTCATGCAATCCATGAACGATCCATCGGGAATGCTCAGGAACTCCGTGGAAGGAAGCCATTTCTTCGTTCACTTTTCCCCGATCTACGATCTCTTCGCGCCGCTCGTGCAGTTTACCCATTCCGTCGTTCCGGTGCTCGTGCTTCAGTCCGTGGCGGGAGCGCTCGTCGGTATCGGTACCTACGAGCTCGCGAAGGGACGAATTCCCGAAAAATATGCGGTCGCTCTCGCGTGCGTTGCCTTGCTCTATCCGCCGCTGGGCGGCCTCATCTACAACGCTCCCTACGAGACGTGCTTCGCTCCCGCCGCGACGGTATGGATATTCGTTTTTGCTATGCGAAGAAACTGGACGGCGACGGTTCTCGTCGCGTTGCTTACGCTGGGCATAAAAGAAGATCAGGGAGTATTCCTCGCCTGGGACGCTCTCGTTGCCGGAGTGTTTGCATGGCGAACGGGCGACCGGGCCCTCCTAAAAGTATCGGGTTCGCTGTTCCTGGTGGCGCTCGTCGTACCGGCCGCTTGGCTGATCTGGCGGAACGACGTGCAAGCGCACTGGATAGCATTGAACCCGATATTTTCACCGGTCGCAAGCGGCGTCACGTCGCCGCTGACGAGCGCGCTACGACGGATCGGCTTCATGGGCGAAGTACTCGTTCCCCTCGGCCTCTTGCCCCTGTTTAGCGGCCGCTGGATGCTCTTTGCAATCCCGCCGTTTCTCGAGGTGTTGATCCCGCCGTACGACTCTCTGCGCGACGTACAGGCGCACTATAGCGGTGTGTGGATCGGTTATGCAATGATCGCCTTTGTTATGGGTGCCGGCCGCGTATACGCCGCGCATCCGCGTCGCCTTCGCGCGTTCGTTCAATTCAGTCTGATTGCCGCACCCGCAATTCTTATTTTTGCAAGCCCGCTGCATTGGCGTGCGACCGTGCATGCGCGCACTCCGCAGGATGCGGTTCTCGACAGGATTCTTGCCGACGATTTGCCGCCGACGGGAACGATAGGCGTCAGTAACGGCATGTTCGGGCACCTTTGGGAAAGCAGGCGGTTCGAATTGGGGCTCGCGAATCGGCCCTGTTACGCGCTTGTAGACCCAACCTTATTGCCGAATACGCAGACGCCGATGGCGACGCTCGTACGAGAGAGAAGATGGGGAAGGTACGTGCGAGTCTGGGAGAAGAGCGGCGTGACGTTATATCGCCGGATATCTTGCGAGACGAGCGAGGCCGGGACGTCTCGCGGGAGCGGCCTTCGTTCGCGACGCTCGTGATGGCGGAACGACGGTACCGTCGATCGAGCGCGCGTCGATCGATCGTTCACGCTGACCGCTCCTCGACGAACCCCAGGTCGTTCTTGGGGGCGCTGTCATCAAAAAAAGTCGATCTGCTTCGCGATATCATAACTGTGGGACAACGGCCGTCCTCGTAGAACAGAAGGGGCGTGCGGCGCACGTTCCGGCGGACCGGGATTACGGTCTCCCAACCGGGGAGATCGCGCACGGGCCGTGTTCGCAGAAGATTCCAGCGTGTTAGCCGCGTGTTTGGGGAGGGAATGATATGCAGGCCGGATCGCTTCCGTTTTCAATCGGCATGGCTCAGGGAACTCCTATTACGGCGATCATCGCCCAAATGATCGCGCCCGCCGTCTTTATTTTGGCATGCGGTAATTTGTTGAACGTCACGATGACGCGCGTCGTGCGTGCCGTCGACCGGGCGCGCGCGCTGTTCGTTGAAATTCACTCCTTGCCATCGGACGGAAATAATCAGCGCGATGCGATTCTCTCCGAACTGCGGCTCTACCAAGCGCGGATCGATTATTTACAGCGAGCGCTTTCGGCGTATCATCTGGCGATCGGACTCTTCGTTTTGGCGAGCCTTGCGGTAGCTCTGAATGCACTGATGCGGGACGCGCTGTTTTGGTTGCCGACGGCATTAACCGTGGGCGGGACTCTTACGGTGCTGGTCGGTGCGATCGGCGTATTTTTGGAAACGCGCGTCTCGACGAATGCGATGAAGGCGGAGATTGCGCGCGAGCTGGGCGAAACCGGAACGTCGCGATCGTAGAGCCCGCTTATCGAGCGATGACGGTTTCTTGTTGGATTCCCGGCCGCCGGTAGACGAATTCGCCGCCGACCATCGTCGCCAGCACTTCGTAGCGATCGTCCCAGAAGGAAAGATCGGCTCGCATTCCCACGGCGATCCGGCCCACTTCGTTTTGCGCGCCGATCGTTCGTGCGGGCGCGTGCGATGCCGCGACGATCGCTTGCGCGAAGGGCAACCCGGTAAAGGCCATATAATTGCGTAACGCACGATCCATCGTGAGCGCGCTGCCGGCAATGGTGCCGTCGTCGGCGCGCATGACGCCGCCTTCGACGCGATAGCCCGGGCCGGCGGGCGGCATGAAATCGGTGGTGAGGACGACGCGATCGCCGAGCATTCGATAGAGCACGTCGACCATCGGCGGCGCGACGTGATGTCCGTCGCAAATGAGTTGCACGGTCGTGCGACGATCTTGCATGAACGCCGCAAGTAACGACGGATCGCGGTGGTCGAGCGGGCCCATGCCGTTAAATGCATGGGTAAGGCTTCGATATCCGGTGCCGATCGCCAACAATCCCTCCGCGTAGCGCGCCGCCGTGTGTCCCGCGGCGCATGCGACGCCGTGTTCGAGCATCGTGCGGACGAACTCGCTCGCGCCTTCGACTTCGGGTGCGAGGGTGACCATAACTAGGGCTCCGCGGCAGGCGTCGACCATCTCTTTCGCGCGCACGCTGGAAGCCGGAAGCAAACAATCGCCGCGATGTACGCGGCGAAATTTCGGATTCAGGAACGGCCCCTCGAAGTGAATGCCGAGGCAGCGAGCACCCTGTGGCTCGTTCTCCTCGACTTCGTGTGCCGCTTCGACGATCTCCGAGGCCGCGTGGAGCATCGATTCCCAGGGTGCCGTCATCACCGACGCGACGAACCCGGTCGCCCCGGTGGCGGCGTAGGCCCGCGAGGCGACCGGTACGGCGTACCCCTGGTCGCGGTTGAAGAGCATATCGTCGGCGCCGTTCGTGTGCAGGTCGATCAGCCCGGGTGCGACCGAACATCCCTCGGGGCAGTGATGGTCGCTTGGCCCTTCGGCGGGAAGAATCGCCGCGATGCGGCCGCGGTCGATTGCGAGCCGCGCGTAGGCCGAGCTGCCGTCACCCATGGCGAGGAAGGCAGGGCCGATGATGGTAGGCATACCTAAACGCTGCTTCGACGGGCCGGGGAGAGCCCCTAGCGTCCGAAGAGGCGGCGGAGGAAGGCCGGGGCGCCGACCGGTCGCGTGGGCTCCGCCGCGGCGCGCGTGAGGTCGCGGCCGATCTCCGCACTCGAACGCTCGAGGCGGGCGAGCCGCTCCATGTGGGAGGTGGCGTGCCCGTCGAGGGTCTCGCGAAGGGCCCCGAGTTCGTTCCACCCCGCGGGTGCCCGCCGCTCCGCAATTGCCGTCGCGTACTCTTGCGCCGAGACGGTAAAAATGCGTGTCGTGGGAATTTTCCGTTCGGCGAGATATCGACCGGCGAGCTCGACGACGTTACGCCGTTCGCCCGCACTCTCGTTGTCGGCCATCGTGTGTGCGAAGAGCATGGGTTTGCCGAAGTCGGCGATGCGTTCGTAGAGACTCAACTCGCGTTCGGAGAGTTGACGCGAGAAGAGGCAGAGCACTTCGCTCGCACTCCGTGCCGCCATCAACGCGATATCTTCGGCGTCGATATCGCCGGAGTCGAATGCGGGTGCGTGCACCAGCACCAGCTCGCGCGGGAAACTCCACGGCGTCAGGACCAGAACCGGCGAACGCCGCGCGGCTTCGCCGACGGAGGCGGTCTCGATCGCACCCCACGCACCCTCCGCATCGAGTGCGAACGCTTCGTGGCGTTCTCCATATCGCACGTGGATTGGGAAGCGCGCCATGCCCGGAACCTCGTCGCCGAGAATCGCCCGGCCCGCGAAGGCGTCGATGAGTGCGGATTTTCCACGACGCAGCGCTCCCACAACCGCGACGCGCCAACGCTGCGGACGCAAACCGCGAGCGTATGCCGCCGCGTCGAGGCTCGGATCGCTATGCGCGCGGCGCAGCATCTCGGTCGCGGGGTCGGCGGGGGCGATCTCGGGCGCTTCTGCGAGAAACGCATCGGCGATGCGTTCTATTTCGACGAGCTCGCGCTCGATCGTGGAGCGGCGCGAGCGCATGGATGCGACTCTCGCGGAGACGTCGTCGGCGGCGACTGCGGCGAGCGCGCGCTCGACGCTGCCGATGTCCGCATCGCGCGCCGTTCTGCCGGCCTCCAACAACGCCGCATCGAGCGCGCCGTCGATCCGTTCGATATTCGTCGCGATCCGTTCGCCTAACTCGGCAACATCGTTTCGAAGTGCCGGGAAAATCGTCGAGCGCAGATCGGCGATCAGTTCGCGCTTCATATACGTCTCCGCGGCAGCGGCGGCGAAGCGCGTCGAGATCGCATGGACGAGCGCGATTGCGGGCCCACCGATCGCGTCGAGCACGATCGTCGCCGCGATGGCGTCGGCGGGATCTCCGCTCCACAGGCTCGTTCCGAGCTGCCCGCCGAAGGCGACCGCCGCCGCTTCGACGAGCGAAAAACGGAGCGGAATATCGGTATCGCTCGCACGTTCGATCGCCTCGAGCGGCTCGACCGCGAGCAGCGCGGCGCGCTTGGCGAAGGCCTCGACGGCGTGGGCGGTCACCCGATCGACGAGGACGTGCAGGCGCGCGCGATCGCGCAATTTTGCAACGTCGGTGGTATCGAAGGCTTGCGCGAGTGCGAGTTCGAGCTCTTCGCCGAGCGCTGCGGTCTCTCGGAGGAGCTGCGAACGGCGCGCCGCGCTGTCATTTTGCAGTTGCGTGCGCTGCATCTCGATCCGCGCATCGAGCTCGACGAGCTTCGGCGTACGCGCGAGCAACTCGGCCCGGAGGCTCTCCGTGGGGAGCGCGAGCATCGCGAGATCGCCGTCGATCTGCACGATCGCATCGCCGCCGATGCGCCGTGCCGCGTCGCGAGCGCGTCGCAGCCGCGACCGCCCGGTGCGCGCGACGAGCGATGCATCGAGCGCTTCGAGAAATGGGGAGAAGCGACTCGCGGTAACGCGCTCCGAATCGCCGTCGAAGGTGCCTTCGACGTAGTCGCGGGCGGAAAGGGGATAGACGTAGGTGCCCGGCGCGTGGAGCGCGGCGAGGCGTTCGATGCGTTCGGTCGCATTTTGCCACGCGGGGCGCCCGTCGGCGCTGAGACGATTCCAAAGATCGATTTTTGTCTGGACGAT
>JABEUW010000237.1 GCA_013043945.1 Vulcanimicrobiota bacterium
CGAAGCGATCAATCATGCCTGTATGCGCTATTTCGCGCCCGAGTGCGGGGCGCCCCGCCCCGACGGGTTCCTAGGCGCTGCGCGCGAGCCGGAGCTTCGCCTCGGCGAAGGCGATCGCGGCGGGATCGGAGGCGCTGCCGAGTTCGGCGCGGGTCGCCTCGATATCGATCTCCTCGATCGAGAGCGCCCGCTCCACCAGCACGGTCACCCGGTCGGGAAGAGCCTGGATGAAGCCGTCATCGGTCGCCAACTCGAGGCGACGGCTCCCGGATTCGTCGCTCACCTCGGCACGGAGAACGCCCGGCTTGAGCGCGCCGACGAAGGGGGCGTGCCCGGCGAGAATACCCTCCTCACCCTCGGTCGTCACTGCGATCACCAGCGACGCTTGCCCTTCGAAGAGCACGCGCGTCGGCGCGATGAGCTTAAACGCGAACGTTGACATCGTCGGCGACGCTAGACCTTCGCGCCCATTTTATCGGCGTTCTCTTTGACCTCGTCGATGCCGCCGGCGTAGAAAAACGCGCTCTCGGGGAGATGGTCGACCTTGCCGTCGAGCACTTCTTTGAACGACGCGATCGTGTCGCTGAGTTTGACGTACTTGCCCGAGCGTCCGGTAAACTGCTCGGCAACGAAGAACGGCTGCGAGAAGAAGCGCTGGATGCGGCGCGCGCGGCCGACGGCAATTTTATCTTCCTCGGAGAGCTCTTCGACGCCGAGAATCGCGATGATGTCCTGTAAGTCGCGATAGCGCTGCAACGTCTCTTGCACGCCGCGAGCGACGGCATAATGTTCGTCGCCGATAATCTGCGGGTCGAGAATGCGCGAGCTCGATGCGAGCGGATCGACGGCGGGGTAGATACCGAGTTCGGAGATCGGCCGCGAGAGTGCGGTCGTTGCGTCGAGATGCGCGAACGTCGTCGCGACGGCGGGATCGGTATAGTCGTCGGCGGGGACGTAGACGGCCTGCACCGAGGTAATCGAACCCTTGCGCGTCGAGGTGATGCGCTCTTCGAGCGCGCCCATATCGGTCGAGAGCGTCGGTTGATAACCGACCGCCGAAGGCATGCGCCCCATCAGTGCCGAGACTTCGGAGCCCGCCTGAAGATAACGGAAAATGTTATCCATAAACAGCAGCACGTCGGCGCCGAGTTCGTCGCGGAAATATTCGGCCATCGTCACGCCGGTCTGCGCGATGCGGAAACGAACGCCCGGGGGCTCGTCCATCTGACCGAAGACCAAGGTCGTCTGCGCGAGCACGCCCGACTCTTTCATCTCCAACCACAGATCGTTGCCCTCGCGCGTGCGCTCGCCGACGCCGGTGAAGACCGAGAAACCCTTGTGGACGTTGGCGATGTTGCGGATGAGCTCTTGAATGAGCACCGTCTTGCCGACGCCCGCTCCGCCGAAGAGTCCGACCTTACCGCCGCGCGTGTACGGCGCCATCAGGTCGATCACTTTAATGCCGGTTTCGAAGATTTTCGGCGTCGGATCTTGGTGCTTGAATTCCGGAGCGGGCCGGTGAATCGGCCAGATCGCCGCCGCGCTCACCGGCGCGTCGGTGTCGATCGCTTTCCCAAGAACGTTGAAGATGCGCCCGAGCGTGCCTTCGCCGACCGGAACCGAGATCGGGCTTCCCGTCGCGGTCACCGCAGCGCCGCGCACCAAGCCGTCGGTCGAACCCATCGCGAGGCAACGCACTTGGTTGTTGCCGAGCTCGTCCTGCACTTCCAACGTGAGGTCGCGCATCTGCATCGCCGTTCCGCCGAGGTTCGCACCGGATTTCGTCGCCGCGTTTGCGGCGTCTTCGTTGACGCGAACGGTCAACGCTTCGGTGATTTTTGGCAGCGTTTCGGGGGTGAACTCGACGTCGACGACGTTTCCGAGCACCTGCACGACTTTACCGGTAGCGGTCATGTTCTTGGTTCCTTCTATCAACCGTTGAGCGCCTCGGCACCGCCGACGATCTCCAAGAGTTCCTTGGTGATCGCGGCCTGTCGGGCATTGTTCATTTGGATGGTATATTCGTCGATGAGTTTACCGGCGTTATCGGTCGCATTATTCATCGCTACGAGTTGCGCGGCGAAGAACGCGGCATCGGTCTCGAGCATCGCCGAAAAAATCGTGAACTCGAGATATTTTGGAAGCAATTGCGAGAGCACCGCTTCGGGGGTCGGGGCGAACTCCACCATCGCTTTCGGCCCGGAGGCTGCGGCGTCGGCGGAGATGCCTTCGCGTGCGATCGGAACGAGGGCGAGCGTTTGCGGACGCTGCACGAGCATCGAGAGCATCTTCGATGAGACCAGCACGATCTCGGAGATCTTGCCTTCGACGAACGCCGCACTCGCCATCCGCGCAACTTCGCGCGCGGCCTCGAGCTTCGATGCCGAGTTGAGCGGCCAGCTCGGGTGGTCGCCACCGCCGAGCCGGCGTACCGCCTGGCGCGCCTTCACGCCGACGGAGTACATCACCGCACCGGGATGCTCGCGCAGAAAGCTCTCGCCCTGGCGAATCACGTTGGCGTTAAACGCGCCGCAGAGCCCTTTGTCCGCGGTCATGAGAATCATGCCGCTCGGAGCCGAGGTATTTCCCGGGTTCATAAACGGGTGATCGATCCGCGAGACCGCGCCGACGAGTTCGCGCAGCATCTCGCCGAGCGTCTCGGCGTACGGACGCGCCTGCTTTTGCGCCGCTTCCGCACGACGAATCTTCGCCGCGGCGACTTGCTTCATCGCCTTGGTGATCTGCTGGGTGTTTTTCAGCGATCGAATCTGGTCGCGAAGATCTTTAACGCTCGCCATTAGAA
>JABEUW010000238.1 GCA_013043945.1 Vulcanimicrobiota bacterium
AAGCCACACCTATTATACGAAGTTCGCATCAGAAACGCTGTATTAACAAACACGCCTAAACCATGCCCCGCTCGTACACAATAGACCCGAAGCATCAGGGCGCTTCGGGTCTATTGTGTACGGAAACAGGCTTCTGACTTACGGCCAAGTCGGCGCGTTCGGAGAGATATACCAACGAGGGTCGATAGGGAACTCCGTGAGGCCGAACCCTGTCGAGAACAGGTATTGCCCAAAGAACCAAACGGTGCGCGGGTCGTCTGTGTAAACCGATGTTCCCGCGCCTGCGAAAGCACCGAGGACGTTAGAGTTGACGCAATCCGTACCACCGCTATTTTGCTCGCCTGCGTTCGTGACGAGTTTAGCGGTTTGCTGCGCTTGGTCGGCGAGATTTGCGTCCCGCACGTTCTCCACGAGCCACTCATCAACGCTCCCCATACTCAAACCTCGTTGCGCTCGTTCGTACTGCCACCCGATTAAACACGGCATTTCCGTCGAGGCGTCGAGGGTCGCAAGGCGATAGTCGCCGTTGGTTTCCCAGGCGGGCGGCGTAATCGTCGGCACCGGCGGCAACACCGGCGCGAGAAGCACCTGGTTCCCACCCGTGAGCGTCACGTTGTCGTGAACGGTCGCCTGTACCGTGAACGGCGCAGGAGTCGGCATCGGCGGCGCATAGCACGGCGGCGTTTGCCCGCTCGGGCACGGCACCGTAGTCGGCGTCGGTGCAGGCCCCGGCGCATAGCCCGGAGGCGGCGTCGCAACCGTATCGTTCCCGATGACGAGCAGGTAGTGGCCGTTCGGTGCGCCGTTCAGGACGAATTGGCCGGTGGGGTTGGTGGTCGCCTGCGGACTCGGGAGCGGGGTTGGGCAGCCGTCGTTCTCGGGAGTGATGGAGGCAGGCGCAGGGGTGGCTCCGCACGGCCCCCACGGCATCAGCTTCACCGGCACACCGGCCAACGGCTGGCCGTTCGCATCGTTGACGACGACGCCCGAGGCGTTCGTGGTCGTACTCTGCGGGCCGGAAGTCGATATCGGTGTGGGGGTACTAGGATTTCCGACCGGCGGAACCGGGCTGGAACTTCCACCCCCGCCGCCGCAGGCCGTAACGAGAGCGAGGCCGGCAATGCAGAAGCCGGCCGCTATGGGGAAAAAGCGAACGCGCATGCGGTGAAGATACGGAGCGGGCCCCGCAATTCTCCTCTGCGGTGGCGAAAATTCGTCGCTCGCGATCGCGGGCGTTCTTCGCCGCCTATCGATGCAGCAGGATCGCGAGCATCGTCGCGATCCAGGTCCCGATAACGATGCTGATGAGCCAGGGAAACTTCGCGTCGACCTGCTGAACCGATGCTCCATTCGCTGGTCGAATTCGTCGAGCCGGCGATCTGTTTCAGGGCTCCGGTGAGCCGCGCGATCGGCGGTTCCTAAGGTTGAACGCTCATAACGACAAGGGGCGACGCGGTCCCTACGGGGCCGGGGTCGCCGATGCGCCTGGAGATGCCGATGCCGCCGGTGAGGCGGAAGCGCTTGGCGATGGGCTCGCGGAGGGCGCTGGGCTCGGGCTCGGCGTTCCGGGCGGCGGCAGGGTCGCCTCGCCGGCCGGGAGTGCAGCCGGCACCAATCGGAGATAGCGAGCGTTCGCCGTCTTGTTCTGCAGCACGAAGACGCGCTTCGAAACGTAGGTGTAGCCCGGCGCGTGCACCTGCACCACTTGGTTACCGATCGGCACGCCGCTGAGCACGAAGGCTCCTTCTTTATCTGCGGTCGCGGTGTAGAGCGAGCCGACCGAGACGAGTGCCTCGGGGATCGGGCGATTGGTTGTCGCATCGAGTACGCGGCCGACGACGGTCCCGTACGACTGGACGCCTACGACATTTGGCGGCGGCGAGCAGCTGCTGCCGATCGCGGTGAGAACGAGTAAGGCGATGACGAGCGTGCGCTGCATATTTACGACGATACGCCGCCATTCGCCAGGGTTCCCCGGGGGGCTCGCCAAAAACATCGGTTTGCAATGAATCCGTACCTACCGGTCGCGATCTTTCTGGCAGTCGCGCTCGCTGCAGCCTTGCTCTTCACCGTGCTTCCCGGGCTGCTCGCGCAACGAAAGCCGAACCCTATGAAACTCGAAGCGTACGAATGTGGCGTCGAACCGACATCTTCGGTATCGGGGCGCTTCCCCGTTCGCTTCTACTTAATTGCGATGCTCTTCGTCGTCTTCGATGTCGAAGCCGCATCGTTCTATCCCTGGGCCGTCGAGTTGCATGCGCTCAAGCTCTTCGGGCTCCTCGAAATGGTGGTTTTTATCGTCGTCCTCGGCATCGGATACGCGTATGTTTGGAAGCGCGGAGGTTTAGCGTGGAAGTAGGCCCGGGTCACTTTCTCTTAGCGAAGCTCGACGATGTTGCGCGTTGGGCGCAGAGCTCGAGCGTTTGGCCCTTAACCATGGGGCTCGCGTGTTGCGCGATCGAAATGATGACGGTCACCGCTCCCGAGTACGATATCGCGCGCTTGGGTTCCGAAGTGTTTCGCAGCTCGCCGCGCCAGGCCGATCTCATGATCGTTTCGGGGCGCGTCGCGCAAAAAATGGCGCCGGTCGTCAAACGCCTTCACGACCAGATGGCCGATCCGAAATGGGTGATCTCGATGGGCGCGTGCGCGAGTTCCGGCGGCGTCTTCGATAACTACGCCATCGTGCAGGGCGTCGACACGATTATTCCCGTCGACGTGTACGTTCCGGGCTGCCCGCCGACCCCCGACGGTCTCCTTTATGCCGTCAATCTCATCCAGCAACAGATTCGCGAAGGCGGGCGCGGCGGCGTCCTCGCACGCGGCTAGCACACGTTCGAGCGCAAGAAGAAAGGCCCGAATGCCGAGCACACAAACGCCTTCGATTACCGGGTTGGCAACCGATCCTACGAGCCTGCGCGCCGATATCGGCGATGCCGAAGTTCGTCGCGTCGAGCTCGCCGCATTGCGCGCCACGATGGAAGAATTGCACGCGCGCGGCTATTCGATGCTGCTCGATCTCGGTGCCGTCGATTATCCCGAACGCACGCCGCGCTTCGACGTCGTCTATCATCTGCTCGCGATGCCGGTGAAGGCGAGCACGGTCGCCGAGGTCGGAACGCCGAAACGCTTGCGCGTACTCTGCGGAATCGACGGAGCGAAGCCCGTTTGTCCGAGCGTCATGGATATTTGGCCGAGCGCCGACTGGGCCGAACGCGAAGTCTTCGATCTCTTCGGCATTACGTTTACCGGGCACGAAGATCTCCGTCGCATTCAGATGCCCTACGATTGGGAAGGGCATCCGTTACGGAAAGATTATCCGCTGCGCGGGCCGGCGCGCGAACGCGCCCCGCGCCCCGCATTCGCACTCAAGAGTAACGTCGTCGCCGGAGCGCCCCCGTCGGGGCGCACGCTCGAAGCGTTGCAGGCGCAAGTGAAAGCCGCACGCGAGCGCGCCGCGCGGGAGAGCGAATCGTGAGTACGACGGAACGCCCGACGACGCCGCCCGAACCGATGACCCCCGAGATCGTCAGCCGCGAAGGCAATTCGATGGTGCTCTCGATGGGGCCGCAGCATCCTTCGACGCACGGCGTTCTCCAAATCATGCTCGAGATCGAAGGCGAGACGGTGGTGAAGGCCGAGCCGGAGATCGGCTACCTGCACACCGGCATCGAAAAATCCGCCGAAAACCTTTTCTGGACGCAGGCGCAGACCGTTATTGAACGGATGGATTATCTCGCGCCCGAAAGTAACGCGCTCTGTTACGCGCTCGCCGCCGAACGATTGCTCGGCATCGAAGGGAAGATCCCCGAGCGCGCGCAGACGATACGCGTGCTTTTTTCAGAGTTGACGCGCATGGCCTCGCACTGCGTCTGGCTGGGAACGCACGGTATCGATATCGGCGCGATCTCGGTATTCTTCTATTGCTTCGATCTGCGCGAGAATCTGCTCGATCTTCAAGAAGCGGCGGGCGGTGCGCGCATGCACCCCAACTACGTGCGCATCGGCGGCGTCAACGGCGACTTGCCGCAAGGCTTTCTCGACCGCTTCGATGCGCTTCTCGAAAAATTTCCGGGACGCATGCGCGATCTGCGCGGCCTGCTGCAAGCGAATCCGATCTTCCAGGATCGCACCATCGATGTCGGGACGCTAACGCCCGAAGAAGCGGTGCGCTGGAACGTGACCGGGCCGGCGTTGCGCGCTTCGGGGGTCGCCTACGACGTCCGCCGTGCGTTCCCGTATTGCGGTTTTGAGACCTACGAATTCGACGTGCCGACGCGCACCGAAGGCGATGCCTATGCGCGCTTTCTCGTTCGGCTCGATGAGATGGAAGAATCGTACAAAATCCTCAAGCAGGTGCGCAAACGGCTCGATACCCCCGGCGCCGTGATGATCGACGACACGAAGATCGCCGCGCCGCCGAAAGAGACGATCGCGCTCTCGATGGAAGCGTTGATCCATCACTTTAAAATCGTCAGCGAAGGCTTCCGTATTCCGCCCGGCGATGCATATGCGTCGGTCGAATCGCCGCGCGGCGAACTCGGATATTACATCGTCAGCGACGGAGGCAACCGCCCGTACCGTATTCGGACCCGCCCGCCCTCGCTCTATAACTTGCAAGTGCTCAAACACATCGCACCGGGAAATCTGATCGCCGATCTCGTCGTGATGATCGGCTCGCTCGACCCGGTCTTCGGAGAGGTCGATCGATGACGCAACGAGAGCTCGAATTTCCCGCATTGGCGGAGCGGCTGCGTCCGCAGTGCAAAGCGGTCGTCGCACGCTACGAAGAGCCGCGCTCGGCGCTTCTGCCGATCGTCCATCTTTTCCAAGAGCACGAAGGCTATGTCAGCCGCGAAGCGATGCGTTTTACCGCCGATCTGCTCGGGCTCACCCCGGCGGTCGTCGAGAGCACCGTATCGTTCTATACGTTGTTCTTCCGCAAGCCGGTCGGCAAATACGTGCTTCAGGTTTGCCGCGGCCTCTCGTGCACGATCAACGGCGCCGAGAACATCATGGCCTATTTCCGCGAAAAACTCGGCATCGGTCACCTTCAGACGACCGAAGACGGCCTTTTCTCCTACGAAGAGGTCGAGTGCCTCGCCTCTTGCGACCGCGCGACCTGCATGCAAGTCAATCTGGAGTTTATCTACGATCTCACGCCGCAGGCGATCGACGACATGATCGCCGCAATGCGTGCGGGAACGTTCTCGGTCGCTCCGATGGCGCAGAGCGATCCGCCGGAAAAAACCTGGAGCGTGAAACAGGATGGTGAGGTTTCGCGCGGTGGGAAGGCGGCCGGCGCGCTCGGCGTCAGCTCGCCGAACAACCCCGGAGGCGTCGGCGATAGTAGCGGCGTCATCATGCTCGATCGTTTCGTGTTGCGCGACGATGCCCCGGCGATGCGCGCACGTTCGAACGAACGGCTCGTGCAAGACGCAAAACTCGTGGCGGAGGTTATCGAAGAATAATGCCGGTGGTAAAAGTGCTCACCGACGGCATCGGTGAGGTCGATCTCACCGATATGGCGATCTATCGGCAACGCGACGGCTATCGGCAATGGGAGCGCGCCGTTCGCGAACTGAAATCGAGCGAGGTGCTCGAGATGGCGGATCGTTCGGGGCTGCGCGGCCGCGGCGGCGCCGGTTTCCCGACCGGAAAGAAATGGAGCTTTCTTCCCGCCGGCGATAAACCGCGTTACCTCGTCTGCAACTGCGACGAAGCCGAACCCGGGACGTTCAAAGACCACATGCTGCTCGAACGCACGCCGCATTTGGTGCTCGAAGGCATCTTGCTCGGCGCCTACGGCATCGGCTCGCACCACGCGTTCATCTACATCCGCGGCGAATTTAAACGCGGGTACGAGATTTTCTCGCGCGCGTTGGAAGAGGCGCGCGCGGCGGGTTTCGTCGGAAAAAATCTCTTCGGCACCGGTTACGACCTCGAAGTGACGATCCATCGCGGCGCGGGCGCGTATATCTGCGGCGAAGAGACCGCGCTGCTCAATTCGCTGGAAGGCAAGCGAGGCGAGCCGCGCTTGAAGCCGCCGTTTCCGGCGATCGCCGGCCTCTACGGTATGCCGACGGTGGTCAATAACGTCGAGACGCTGGCCTACCTCGTGCCGATTTTGCGCAACGGGCCGGAATGGTTTGCGGCGGTCGGCACCGAGCGCAGCAAAGGCTACAAGATTATTTCGATCTCCGGGCACGTGCGCAAACCCGGAAATTACGAAGTGCCGCTCGGCACCACGGTCCGCGAGCTCATCGAGATCGCCGGCGGCCTGCGCGAGGGCCGAACGCTGCGTGCGGTGCAGCCCGGCGGCGGTTCGTCGGCCTGTATTTTTGAAGAGCATCTCGATCTGCCCTACGATTACGAAAGCATGACCAAGGCGGGTTCGATGCTCGGCTCGGGCGCGTTCGTGGTTTTCGACGACACGACGGATTTCGTGAAATGTGCCTTCAATCTCGTCCGTTTCTTCGCGCACGAATCCTGCGGTCAATGCACGCCCTGTCGCGAGGGCGGACACTGGCTCGAAACGGTGCTCCATCGCTTCGTGGAAGGGCGCGGCCTCGAAAGCGACCTTGCAATGATGCGCCGCGTTTCGTCGACGATCACGGGGTTAAACCTCTGCGCGCTCGGCGATTCGATCGAGCCGTTCCTGAAATCGGTACTCCAGCGCTTCCCCGAACAATTTGAAGCGCGCGTTCTTCGTGAGGTCGCTTCTGCATGAGTTCAGCCCCGGCGACGAGCGATCTCGTCAATCTCACCATCGACGGCGTTCCCCTGCAAGTGCGCAAGGGGACGCTCCTCGTCGAAGCTGCAAAGCTCGTCAAACAAGAGATTCCGGTCTACTGCTATCACACGAAGCTCGGCCCAGCCGGGCTCTGCCGCGTCTGCTTGGTAGAAGTAGAAGGCATGCCCAAACTGCAGATCGGTTGCAACACGCCGGTCGCCGAGGGGATGGTGGTGCGGACGCGCGGAGAGAGCGTCGAAAAAGGACGCGCGATGGTGTTGGAGCTGTTGCTCGTCAACCATCCGCTCGACTGCCCGATCTGCGATAAAGGCGGTGAGTGCGATCTGCA
>JABEUW010000239.1 GCA_013043945.1 Vulcanimicrobiota bacterium
AAACCCGTCAGAAACCGCGACAGCACCGCTTCGCTCTCCATACCGATGATACCGTCGCTGGGACCGGTCATCCCGAGATCGGTAATATACGCTGTTCCACCCGGCAAAATCTCTTCGTCGGCGGTCTGAACGTGCGTGTGCGTTCCATAAATTGCAGAAACTTTACCATCGGCGAAGCGAGCGAGGCCCTGTTTTTCCGAGGTCGCCTCGGCGTGAACGTCGACCAGAATGCATGGCGTCACCGCGCGCATTGCCGTTATTTCGGCCTCCAAGGCGCGAAACGGATCGTCGACCGGCGGCATGAAGGTTCGCCCCATCACGTTGATGATGCCCAACGTCACGTCGCCGACGCGCATCGTCCCGGCACCGGCACCCGGCGTTCCCGGCGGATAGTTCGCCGGACGAATCACGCGATCGCTCCGCTCGAGAAACGCCTTGAAGTCGCGTTTGTCGAACGTGTGGTTGCCGCCGGTGAGAAAATCGACGCCGCTCTCGAAGAGTTCCTCGCAGGTAGCGGCAGTCAATCCGAAGCCGGCGGCGATATTTTCGCCGTTGGCGATGCAGGCGTCGATCTCGTATTGATCGCGCAATACCGAAACGTAGCGTTTCACCGCATCGCGTCCCGGCGAACCGACGATATCCCCGATAACGAGGACGTTCAAACGATCTAACGGCGAGGCGATGCCTTCCCTTTCCGACGTTGATTGAGAAAATAGACGAGCACGCGTTGCCCTTCGCGAAAGCCGATGAGCCCCCCGGCTCGCGACGGGTCCCGCAGGCTCTCGACGGCGTAGAACGCCGCCTCATCGGCAGCCGCACGGTCTTCGTCGAGCGCGAGTTCTTCGGCGGGGCGACTGCGCACCAGCGCGTCGCCGAAGCGCGCGTCAAAGAACGCGCAGAGCATCTCGAGCTCATCCTTGCTAAACGTGCCGCCGTCGCGCACCACCGTCACGAACGAGGTCGCGCGGTCCGCTTCGAAGCGCACGCGAAGCGCCACCGGCTCCTCACGCGAGAGATCGAGGAAGCAGGCGCAATGGTCGGCGATCGCTTCGGAGAGGGCGGTTTGGTTGGATTTTTCCAGCCGACCGCGAGCTGCGAAGCCCAGTTCGAGCGTTCCATCGTTTGGGTGCGCTCGCAGTGATGCGAGCTCTGGAAAGCGCTCGAGTATCGCGCAAATGTAGTTCACGCTCTCTGCTTGTGGGGGAAACGGGCGAATCGACATGGATGACACTCTGGATTTGACGATGGGGGGTCGGCTAGGTACGACGCGCCCCGGGCGCTTACCCTTGCCAAAGGGGCTCCTGGGCCGCCTTTTTCTCTTTTTCACGCTTGGGCGCTCGCTTGTCTTCCTCCCCCATGGAAGGGGCGAAGTGATTCCGGCTCCGGCATGCCCCCCGACGGCATGATGACGGAGGTTCGTTACGTCGATTAGGGAACCGGGAGGCTTCGACCATGCACGACCTTCATAACGGGCGGATTCTTCTCACGGGCGGCGCCGGGCTCATCGGCAGCACCGTGCTTTGGGCGCTCAATCGCCGAGGCCTCGATGACGTTCTCGTCGTCGATCGGCTCGACGAAAGCGAAAAGTGGAAGCACCTCGTGCCGCTCCGCTTCGCCGATTATCTCGACGCCGACGATCTCACCGAGACGCTCGAGTGCGATCCCGAGGCGCTCGGACCGATCGGCACCGTCATCCACCTCGGTGCCTGCTCCTCGACCACGGAATGCGACGCCGATTTTCTCATGCGCAACAACTACGAGTACACCAAGCGCCTCGCACGCTGGGCGATCGAACGCGAGATCCGCTTCGTCTACGCTTCATCGGCTGCGACCTACGGTTCGCTCGAGAGCACGCTCGACGACGAAGCGCCGCTCACCGATTTGCGCCCGATGAACGCTTATGCGTACTCCAAACATCTCTTCGATTGTTATGCATCGCGCCAAGGATGGCTCGAGCAGATCTGCGGCATTAAATATTTTAATATCTTCGGTCCCAACGAAGACCACAAAGGCGAGATGCGCAGCGTCGTTGCGAAGGCGTGCGAACAGATCCGGGAGAGCGGCACTATTCGGCTCTTCAAAAGCGATCGTCCGGAGTACGCCGACGGCGAACAACGGCGCGATTTTCTCTATGTGAAGGATGCCGTCGCGATGACGTTACACCTCGCAGCGAGCGGCCGCAACGGGCTCTTCAACGTCGGCGCGGGAAAAGCGCAAACCTGGCTCGATCTCGTGCGCCCGATCTTTAGAGCGCTCGACGTTCCCGAGCGGATCGAGTTCGTCCCGATGCCCGAACATCTGCGTGCGAAATACCAGTACTTTACCTGCGCGCGCATCGACCGCTTGCGCGATGCCGGCTACACCGCCGAGATACCGCCGCTCGCCGACGCGGTCGGCGATTACGTGCGGAACTACCTTCTCCCAGGGCGCGTTCTCGAACCGCACGACGCGCCGTACGCCCGTAACGCGACGACGATCGCGTAATCCACTCATCACACCGAAAGAAAACGAGGATCCGACTGTGAGCCAGCAAAGCCGCGCGCAACGACGCCGTGACGACCGGGGAACCTCCCACGCACCGCCGCCGCGCGATCCGATGCGCGCGATCTATCTCGGCTTCGCCGTCGTCGTCGTTCTCGTTTTTATCGGCTTTGGGCTCTTCCGCTGGCACGAAACCCAACGGATCGCAGCGATATACGCAACCCCGACGCCATTGGCTTCGGTCGCGCCGGGCGCGAAGCCGCAACCGGCACCGATTCAACTCGTCGATGGCCAGACGCTCGGGCAAAAGCTCTTCCCCGACGGCGATACGGCTATCGGCGGTCGCGGCCTTCCGGTCGATGGAATCAAATGCGACAGCGCACCCGAGCCGATTGTCCTGCACGTGCACGAACATCTCGCGTTATTCGTGAACGGCAAACAGATCGCCATTCCGCAATACGTCGGCTTCGTTCCGAACCCCAATAATCCGCAGGCTGGTTGCCTCTATTGGATCCACACGCACGATGCCGAGGGCATCATCCACGTCGAATCGCCGCACGTGCGGCTCTTCCACCTCGGGGATTTCTTCGCGCTCTGGGGGCAACCGCTGCGCGCGAACGATGTCGCGGGCTTCAAGGGCCCGGTCACCATCTGGCTCAATGGTACGCGCTACACCGGCAATGCAAAGCAGATTCCGCTCGTCGCCCACCAGCAGATCGTCATCGACGTCGGCAAATCGCTCCCGCCGCCGCTCTACACGTTCCCGCCGGGAGATTAACGGCTCGGAGCGTTCGAAAACGCTTGTCCGGCGACATTAGCCGCAGGGCAAGCGAGCTTTTTAGGCTAACCTAACAGCCATGGCTTCGCTTGGAGCTCGCCGCTCGCTCTCGGGATCCGATAAAAGCGCCTGGAAGAGGTGGCTGCTTCGCCTGCTTGCCGTCGCCGGGCCGGGCATCGTCGTCACCTTCGCCGATACCGAGGCCGGCAGTATCACCAC
>JABEUW010000240.1 GCA_013043945.1 Vulcanimicrobiota bacterium
GCTATCGATTTTGTTTTCGCGTGCGAGCCGCGCGAGCAACGGGTCGCCGATCGGCGCGAGGCGCGCTCCGTTGAGAATCTGCGCGCCGGTCATCACCGTGGTCGAGCCGTCGTTGCCGAGGTTCGAGCCCAACTGTTCGCTGACGGCGAGCGAGGTGAGCCCCGCGCGACGAAGGGCGATGAGAAATGCGTCCGCTCGGTAATCGAACGAACGCGCGAGTTGTGCGAAATCGCTGTAATCCATCGCGATTTCGACCCGGCGCGCGTGGATCTCGGTGCGGACGCGCAGTGCGGCGACGAGGCAGCAAGCGAGGAGCGCGAGGGCGAGGATAGCCGCAGCGAAACGCGTGTTTTTCTGAATCAGTTGCACGGCCGCTGCCTTCGTCCGCGCCGCCCGGAAAGCCCGCTATGCCTGCCAGCGCGGCGCGCGTTTTTCGAGGAAGGCACCGATGCCCTCGACGGCGTCGGCAGCGCGCGCGTTGCGCGCCATCACCTGCTTGGTGTAGGCGTAGGCTTCGTGTTGCGGCAGGGCGATCTGCTCGTAGAATGCCGCTTTCCCCGTCGCTACCGTCGTTCGCGCGGAGCGTGCGATGCGTTCGGCGAGCGCGAGGGCCTCACCGTGGAGGCTCTCCGCGGCGACGACGCGATTCACGAGCCCCCATGCCAGCGCACGCTCCGCATCGATCGACTCACCTAACAGCAACATCTCCATCGCCGCCTTGCGCCCGATTGCGCGCGTGAGCGCGACCATCGGCGTGCTGCAAAATAGACCGATCTTCACGCCGGGGGTGGCGAAGACCGAACGCTCGGAGGCGACTGCAAGATCGCAGCTCGCGACGAGTTGATAGCCCGCCGCGGTGGCGATGCCGTCGACCTCGGCGATCGTCGGCGCCTCGATACGCTGCAACCGCTCCATCAGCTCGACGCAGATATCGAAGATCTCATCTATCTCGGCGCCGCGCGCCTCGGCGATCTCGCGGAGGTCGTGCCCCGCGCTAAATGCCGGGCCCTCGCCGCGGAGGATCACCGCGCGAACGCTCGGATCGGCTGCAGCACCGTCGAGCGCGGCGATGAGGGCCCGCATCATCGCACGGGAGAGCGCGTTGCGTTTGGCTGCGTTGGTCATGGTGATGACCGCCGTGCTGCCCTCGCGGTCGATACGTACCAAGGCTGAATCCGTCATCTGCTCCTCGTTTTTCTATAGATCGGCATCGCGGCGATTCGGCGCAGGAATGCCCCCGCCCCCGGTCGCACCATTTGATGAGAACAAGGGCTTGCTTAGGAGATTGAAACGATGACGTGTTCGAACTGCGGAACCCTCTTCGATTCCGGGGCCCGTTTTTGTCCGTCGTGCGGCGCCGCACTCGGCGCGCCCGCCGCGGCAGCTCCCCTCGTCGCGGGCTGGCAGGGCGAGAGGACGGCGGCGATGCTCTGCCACCTCAGCGCGCTCGCCGGTATGCTCGTCCCGTTCGGAAATATTCTCGGGCCGTTGATCGTCTGGTTGGTTAAGCGCGATGAATCGCCGTTGGTCGACCGCGAGGGAAAAGAATCGCTGAACTTCCAGATATCGATGTCGATCTATATGGTGATCTCGGCATTGCTCATCCTGCTACTTGTCGGTATTCCGATGCTCGTCGTTTTCGGATTGCTCGACTTGATTCTCACCGTCGTTGCCGCCGTGAAAACGTCGAATGGCGAAGCGTATAGATACCCGCTGACGATTCGTTTTTTGCGCTAGCTCGTAACCAAGCGGACGGGTGCCGTTGTTTGAGTTCCACCTCGAACGGGGATGTTCTATTCGGTCACATCGACCGGATAAAGGAACGAAAACATGTCAAACCAAGCAACGATGTCAAAACCGACGCCGAAAACGAACGGTGGAACCGGCGATTCCGCCGCGACGAAGAGTGGGAAGGAGTTCTACGAAAAGTTAGAGCCCAAAGGCGGCAAGGAGCAAGCCGGAAATCCGCGCGCGAGTGCGGCGCACCATGAGGCCGCGGGGCATCACGATGCTTCGGCCCACCATCATCGCCAGGCGGCGTTCGAACAATCTCAGGGCGAGCACGAATTGGCGGAGCAGCACGCCCACCGTGCTCACGATCACGGAGAACAAGCGCATGCGTACTCCGCGAGCGCATTAGCGCAACTGCGCGGCGAATCTCAACGAGGATCGTAAGAAAAATGCGCCTCATGCCGACGGCATGAGGCGCTCCTTTCGATGGATTCGTTAAATGCGCGCGCCGCGCCCGGTCAAGAGATTGACGATGATTAAAATAACCACGACGACGAGGACGAGGTGGATCAGCGCTCCTCCGATATGGAAGAGAAAACCGAGAAGCCAGAACGCGAAGAGTACGACGATGATGGTCCACAAGAGGTTGCCCATGTTAAAAAGTCTCCTTCGCTTCGAAGGATACCCGAAGGCAGGGCGTTATAAACCGCCCTGCGTTGCGTGGGATATGGTGGGCGATGACGGGCTCGAACCGCCGACATCCTCCGTGTAAAGGAGGCGCTCTCCCAGCTGAGCTAATCGCCCACGTTCGCGCGTGCCTTCGCGAAAAGCGTTCGCCGTACCCCTACGAGCACGCGAACGGCGATCGCCCCGACGAGCAGTGCGAGAATGGCGGCGAGCCACGGTGTGAGAAAGGCCAGCACGGAGAGCCCGAGCGCGGCCATATCTTCGAGCAGTGAAACGATGGGGTTCCCGAAGCCGCCGGTAAAGGTCGTTGAAAGCCCGCGTCCGCTCGCCGCTGCCGCGTGAATGCCGAGCGCGTTGAGCGCGCCGAGAATGGCGAGCGATACGAGTGCGGGGCCGGGTAGCCCGTGCAGCGAGCCGGCGACCAACACGGCGGCGATCGCCGGTTTGAGCACCGTCTGTGCGACGTGCAGGCTATGATCGAGCAGCGGCACTTTGTCGGCGAGCAACTCGATTGCGGCGAGGACGAGCAACGCGATGGTGACGGGCCACGCATCGAGCCACGCGAAGTTCGCCGGGGGATGGAACCACCCGGCGTGAACGGCGAGCGAGGCGACGGCGAGGGCGAAGATCGCACGCAATCCCGCCGCACTGCTGAGGGCGTACGCGATTGCGTACTGCATCAGCGGTGCGCGTGCGCGCGAGCGACGAGTTGTGCGAGCAGCGCGTGCATCGCCGCCTGTAATTGTGGATCGTGGGACAACTCACCGATGCGCCGCACCTGGGCTCCGGAGACCCGGATATTCGGCGTGAGCCCGCGTTTGTTGATATCGCGATGCAACGGCGTTAAATAATGCGCGGTCGTGATTTTCAGCGCGGCGCCGTCGGGTAGCGGATCGAGTTCTTGCATGACGCCCTTCCCGAAGGTCTGCGTGCCAATGAGTTCGGCGGCGCGATCGTCTTGGAGAGCGCCGGCGGTAATCTCCGAGGCCGAGGCGGTGTTCCCGTTTACGAGCACGATCATCGGCAGGTGCACAGGCGCATCGTTCTCTCCGTGAATCGTCGCCGGCGCGCGGTCGCGCCGTTCGATGACCATCAGCGGTTGACGACCGAGAAAATCGGAAGCGATCTCGACCGCCGATGAGACGAAGCCGCCGCCGTCGTTCCGAAGGTCGAAGACGAGGCCGCGCGCGCCCGCTGCGACGAGGCGATGCAATGCGTCGTCGAACTCTTCGGGGGTCGCTTCGCCGAACGCACTCACCGCAACGTAGCCGATGCGATCGGGCAACATGCGGCTCGTCACCGTCGGCGGGCGATAGAGCGCGCGATCGAGCGTGAACGTTTGCTCGCGTTCGCCGGTACGCTCGACCGTTATCGATACCGGGGTACCGACTTTGCCCGCGAAGAGCGCTTCGGCGGCCGTGCTGCCGAGATCGTGCGTGCTCTTTCCGTCGATGCTGGGGATGCGGTCGCCGACGCGAACGTCGACGCGATCGGCGGGAGTCTCGGGGACGACGTACGCGACGACGATTCCCGCACGCGAACGACGGAGTTCGAGCCCGACGCCGACGGTGCGTTGAGGGTCGAGCTCGTGTTGAAATGCGAGCATCTGTTCGGGATCCCAGAAGACGGTATAGGGATCGTGAAACGCTGCCGCCATCGCCCGAATCGTGAGGTAGGCATCCGCGCGGGCGTCGTCGTGCGTCAGCCCGGCGATCGTTTCGATCTCGTCGTCGAGTGCGGAAACGTCGACCTCCGGCGTCGATGCCGTCGCCGGAAAGAGCGAGAGCACGACGCCGCGCTCTTTCGCGCGCGCTTCGAGGGCGTGCCGAGCGACGTCGAGCAAGTGCTGCGCCGAGAGCGGCTTGAACGGCACCGTCGTGAGCAGGTGAAATGCTTCGCGAACGTCGGCACGGACCGGCGGCGAGAGATGGGGATTTGGGGCGGTGGCACCGATACAGGCACACGCCAGGGCGAGGGCGACCGGCCCCCGTGCCCATCGGGCGGAAAACTTCATATTAGAACGTTTGTACCGTATCTCTCGACGCGAGGCAAGGTTCGGCCGACGAAGGTCGCTCGCTTGCAACCCCGGGGTGGTTATGCTGGAGAGAGGCAACGAAGGGAGCCGAAAAGCGATGACGCAAGCAATTGAGATTACCGGAATGACCTGCGAGAACTGCGCCCGGCACGTCAAGGAGGCGCTCGAGGGGCTTCCGGGTGTGCAGAACGTCAACGTCGACCTCGCGCAGCACAGCGCGCATTTCGAGGCCGAGCGAGCGATCGATCGGGAGAAAATCGCCGCCGTCTTAGACGAGGCCGGATACGCGCTAGCGTGAACGCCGCGCACGCCGAGGAGCGCATCGAGCTCTCTATCGGCGGCATGACCTGTGCGTCATGCGTGAGTCACGTAACGCGCGCGCTGCGTCGCGTTGAGGGCGTCGACGAAGTCTCCGTCAATCTCGCGACCGAGCGAGCGAGCGTCGCCTTCGAACCCGGCATGCAAGTCGCGAACCTTATCGCCGCCGTCGAACGCGCGGGCTATCGCGCGCAGCTCGCTCCCGACGAAGAGAGCGCAGCGCGCGAGCGCGTCGCTGCACTGCACGCGCAGGCGCGTGGGCTGATCTGGGGCAGCGCCGCAGCTGCCGTCGTCGTCGCGCTCGCGATGCTTCCGCTGCACTTTCCCGGCAACGAGATCCTACAAGCGATTCTCGCTACCGGCGTCTGGCTGACGCTCGGCGCGCACTTCCATCGCGGCGCGTGGATGGCGCTTCGCGATCGCAGTGCGACGATGGATACGCTCGTCTCGCTCGGCTCGACCGCCGCGCTCGCTCTGAGTTTCGTGAATCTCGCTCGTGGCGTGCCAACGTACTTCGAAACGGCAGCGGCGATTATTGCGCTCATCTCGATCGGCAAATACATCGAGGCGCGAGCGAAGGTCGGCAGTTCGCAGGCACTGCGCGAATTGATCGCGCTGCGCCCCCCTACCGCGGTACGCGTCGCTCCCGATGGAACGCGCGAAACGGTCGCCGCCGATCTCTTACGCGTCGGCGATATCGTGGCGGTCGCCGCCGGCGAACGCGTTCCGATCGACGGCGAGATCGTCGAGGGTGCGAGTGCGATCGATCGCTCGATGCTCACCGGTGAGAGCATGCCGGTCGAAGTCGGCGCGGGCGACCGCGTCGAGCAGGGCACGCTCAACGGCGATGGTTCGCTGATGGTGCGGGCGACCGCAGTCGGCGCCGGCACCTCGCTCGCCCACATTACCGCCGTGGTCGCGCGCGCACAGGGAAGTCTCCCGCCCGTTAAACGAACGGCGGATCGCATTGCGTCGGTCTTCGTGCCGACGATTCTCGCAATCGCGCTGCTGACATTGGTGGGGTGGATGCTGACGCACCACGCGCCCGCCGATGCTCTCATCGCAGCCGTTGCGGTGCTCGTGGTTGCATGCCCGTGCGCGCTCGGTCTGGCAACGCCGACCGCAATCGTCGCCGGCGTCGGGGTCGCCGCCCGGAACGGCATTTTGGTGAAGGATGCCGACGCACTCGAACGGCTTGCGCGCGTCGATACCGTGCTCTTCGATAAGACCGGAACGCTGACGCGCGGGCGGCCACAGGTCGTCGGTATCGATACCTTCGTCGGCGACGAAACGCGGCTGCTCTCGCTGGCGGCGTCGCTCGAAATTTCCTCGACGCATCCGCTCGCCGGTGCGGTCGTGCGCGAAGCGCGCGCGCGTTCGCTCGATATTACGGCATCCCGTGACGTCACGGCGGTGCGCGGGCGCGGCCTCGCCGCAACCCTCGACGGCAGCACCCTGCTCGTCGGCAGCGCAGCGTTTCTACGCGAGCGCGGCGTGCTGCTCGCCGAGACGCCCGAGAGCGATGCACTCGAGAGCGCGCTCTACGTCGCCGAAAACGCAATCGCGCTCGGACGGATTCGCATCGCCGATCCCATTCGCGAGGACGCACGGAGCACCGTCGAACGGCTCAAAGCGCGCGGTATCGTCGTCGCGCTCGCCAGCGGCGACGCGCTCGGCGTCACGCAACGGATCGCGGCCGCCTGCGGCATCGAACGGGTCTACGCCGAGTTGCTGCCCGAAGCGAAAGGCGAACTCGTTCGCAAGCTCCGCGAGGGCGGCGCGCGCGTAGCCTTTTTAGGCGACGGCATCAACGATGCACCCGCGCTCGCGCTCGCAAATGTCGGCATGGCGATGGGCGCGGGTGCCGCCGTTGCGCTGGAGACGGCGGGGACCGCGGCGTTACGCGACGATCCCGCGGCGATCGTGGAGGCCATCGAGATCGGGCGCGCGACGATGCGAACGATCGTGATGAACCTCTTTTGGGCGCTCGCCTATAACGTTGCGTTAGTGCCGCTCGCCGCGTTCGGCATCGTCGCGCCGATCTACGCCGCCGGAGCGATGGGCGCATCGAGCCTCTTCGTCGTCGGAAATGCGATGTGGCTCTCGCGCCGCTATTCTTCGAGCGCGAATTCGCCGCGCGCGCAGGCGGCGACGAAAGCCGAATAGTCGCGCTCGCAGCGGACGCCGTAGGCGAGCGCGAAGCGCAGCATTGCCTCTTCATACTCGGCGCTATTGCCGAGGTAGCCGCCGATCGCCCGCGGCTCGCCCGAACGCGCGTGCGCTCGCGCGAGCGCTCTCGCGCAAAGGTGCGCGTATCGAATCAACGTCGGCGCGCGAGTGCCGGTAGTATCGAGCGAGCCGTTTAGGTCGCGCAATCGACGAACGTAGAAATCGCGGTCGCCGTCGTTGCTCCAACCCAAGAACGGATCGCTCGTCGCCTGCATGAGACGCTCGCCGACGACGACGCGCTCGCCGTGGTGAGCGAAACGGCTGAGCCCGATCGGTCGCTCCAAAACGGAGCGTTGCGCCTCTTTTATCTGTAAGATGAGCGGCCGCTCGGTCTCGGCGAGCAAGAGTACGACGAGGCAGAGCGAGCCGACGCTGCCGACGCCGACGACGTTGAGCGCCATATCGACGTTGTGATAGCGGTCGAAGAGCGTCCGAAATTCTTCGGGCAGCGAGGCTCGATAGGAACGCAAGATGCCGTGCGCGAGTTCGACGCGTTCGTCTGCGTGGCGCAGACGCCGAAAGAGCGGCGGGCGATCGACAAAGCGGGGCGTTCGCAAATTGGGAGCGGCGAGCGCGGGCGAGAGCATCGCGGCGACGGAGTGCATCGCGCGATCTTCGGCAATGCGCGGATCGATCTCGACGCGGTCGTACCAGATCGCGAGCGGATCGAGCTGCGCGTAGGCGTTCATCGCTTCGCGATAGGCCTGTGCCGCCGCGATAACCGCATCTGCCGCGCGGTCGCTGCGTATGCCGACCGATGCCGCGAAGACGACGATACTCGAGCAGAGCCGTAGCATATCCCATTCCCACGGGCCTGGAAGCGTCTCGTCGAAATTGACGATATCGAAGACGAGTTCGTTCTTCGGTGTGGTGAAGGTTCCGAAATTGAGGAGGTGTGCATCGCCGCAGAGCTGCGCGCGTAGACCGGTGACGCGCAGCGCGGCGAAATCGCTCGCCGCAATCGCCGCCGAGCCACGCAGAAAAGCGAATGGATCGCTGCGCATGCGTTGGTGACGGATCGGCAGCAGCGCGGGAATACGCGTTGATTCCTGCCTCCGTAAAGCTGCGAGCGGATCTTCGGCGCGCATCGCATCATCCCAGGCGCAGAGCTTCGCGCGTGGGATCCGTTGGCGGAGCGCCTTCGAGGCGGAATTCACTGCGCGCCGGCGCGATCGGCGTAGGCCATCAATGCAAGCCCGGCGAGCGTCAGCGCGATTCCCCAGCCGACGCTCGGCGAGGGAATCTCGCCCAAAAATGCCCAGGCGGCAACGATGCCGACAATGGGATTGCTGAGTACGCCCATGCTTGCGTCGCGCGCCGGGAGCCGGTCGAGGACGTAGACCCAGAGCACGTAGGCGAGTGCCGTCGCGATAAAGATGTTATAGGCGAGCGCGCCGATATAGGCGGGCGTATAATGCGTCGCGCCGTGCGGCACGAAGTACGCCGCAATGCCGAGCGCCGCTCCACCGGCGAGCATCTGCCAGGTGGTGAGTTCGATGACGTCGATCTCGATACGATTTGCGAGCCGCTTGGTAATGACGACGCCGATCGCCCAGGCGATGCCGGCGAGGAGTGCGAGCAGGTCGGCATAGCCCGCGCGCCCGAGGTGATCGAAGCCGACGATCGCGAGGATGCCGAGCATC
Organism: Vulcanimicrobiota bacterium; assembly: GCA_013043945.1. GTDB lineage: Bacteria > Vulcanimicrobiota > Vulcanimicrobiia > Vulcanimicrobiales > Vulcanimicrobiaceae > JABEUX01. Next base: position 8,644 of record JABEUW010000240.1, read on the forward strand.
GCCAACAGCAATGCGACGATCTGTAACGGATGCAATCGCTCGCCGAGAAAGAACGCACCCGCGACGGCGACCCAGAGCGGCATCGTATAGGCGAGCGTGGAGATCGCCCCGACCCCCGAGATCGCAATTGCGGACATGACCAGCCCCATGAAGCCCGCGGTTTGGAAGAGGCCGATCCAGGTATAGGTTGCGAGAAACTGCGGGCGTAGGCCGCGCCCTCGCCACGCGCAGAGCGCGAGCAGAGCGATACCGCCGCCGATCATGCGCGCCGCAGCGAAAACCAACGGCGGTGCGTAGGCGACCGCAATTTTGAGCACGACCCAATTCAAGCCCCATGCGAATGCCAGAACGAGAAGCGCGAGGAGCGCGCGCTTCCTTTCACGTTCGGTGCCGACGTGCGGTGCGTTCATCGTGCGCTCGCGCGCGTGAGTCGATCGGCGATCGCGGCGCCGAGCCCGCTCGTCGGCACGCGTGCCGCATCGATGCGTTCGAGCCCGAGCGCGTCGAGTTCGTGCAGATATTCGAAGAGGTGCGCGGCTGCTTCGGCATCGCTCCCGGCGGGTGAGAGCACGCGTTGCGCGGCGTAGCCTTCGGCGCCCTCGTGAAAGCCCAA
>JABEUW010000241.1 GCA_013043945.1 Vulcanimicrobiota bacterium
GCAACTCGACGCCATCTTCACGCGCCTGCGCGAAGTAGAGGCCGACGTCGCACGCGAGGCGACCGCACGTGCCGAACGCCGCGCGCAGGGTGAGAGCCTTCGCGGCGAGATCGCGCGCCTGGATGGGGAGATCGCCGAGGACTCCTCGCGCCTGGGCCATCTCGAACGCGCGGTCGATGAGAGCACGCATCGCTGCGCGCAGCACGAGAGCGTACTCGCACAGGCCGAAGGGCAGCAGCGCGACGCGCGCGCTGCGGTCGAGAGCGCGCAAGCAACGCACGCGCAGGCGCAGAGCGCGGCTGCAGCGGCGACGGCGGCGCTGCGCGAACACGCCGGCGAAGTAAAGGCCGCCGAGTCGCGCCTACACACGATCGAGGAGCTCGAGAACTCACTCGAAGGGCACGTACCCGGAACGCGCGCCGTCATGGAAGCCAAACAGCGCGGCGAGCTCGGTGGTATCGAAGGCATCGTCAGCAACCTCATCACCACCGATGAGAAATATGCGCGCGCGATGGATATTGCGTTCGGCGCGCGACTCTCGAACATCGTGACCACCAGCTCCGAAGATGCCGAACGCGGGATCGAATTTCTCAACGCGCGCGAAGCGGGGCGCGCGACTTTTCTGCCGCTCGATACGCTCTCGGCGCGCGACGCCCGGGCGATGACCCCCGAATTGAGTTCGATTCCCGGCGTGATCGATTACGCGCATCGCCTCGTGCGTACCGACGCACGGTACGAAGGCGTCGTCCGCTTCCTCGTCGGCAACGTCTTAGTGGTCGACACGCTGCAGACCGGTATTCATCTCGTGCGCGAGCGCAAGCTGCGCGAGACGATCGTGACGCTGAGCGGCGAGCAGATTACCGGCGGCGGCGCGATCACCGGTGGACGTTTTCAGCGCGAACGCTCGCTGCTTTCGCGGCGCGTCGCCGCGCAGACGCTGCGCGGACAGCTCGATGCAATGCACGCGACGCTGCGTCGGCTCGAAGCCGAGGCGAGTGCGTGTGCCGAACGGATTACCAGCGCGGCACGCGCGCTCGACCAGGCGCGCGAGGCATCGAATGCCTGCGACGTGCACGTGACGGAGCTGCGCGGCGAACTCACCGCGCTCGGAGCAACGCTCGAACGGACGAACGCCGAGGTAGGCGCGGTGCGCGCACATATCGACGAACGGCGCGGTGCGTTGGCCGTCGCGCGCGAACGGGCACTCGCACTCGGCGACGAGACGGCATCGAATGCGAGTGGCGACGAAGAACGCGAGCGTCTCGAGGCGGAGCTCGCGCAGGCGCGTGCTGGCATTGCGCGCTCGGAGGAGCAACAACGCGAAGCGACGCAGGTCGCGGCGGCGCTGCGCGAACGAAACGCGGCGTTACACGCCGAGCGCGATGCGGCCGCGGCGCGGCTGGGGATGCTCGACCAGAATCAGGAGCGTGCGCGCGACGCGCGGGAGCGCATGCTCGCCGAGATCGGGACGCTCGCGGACGAAACGCGGCGTCTGCACGCGCATGCCGAAGGGTTGCGCGGGGGAGTTGCCGAGGTCGACGCGCGCCTCGAGAGCGCGCGCCGCGAACGCGAGCAACTCGCGGCACGGCAGTCGCAACTCGAGGGCGAGCTCAAGCAAGCGGAGTTCGAGGAGCGCGAGGCATCGCACGAAGGCGAGCGTGTCCGCACTCGCTTAGCGGAGATCGACGCGGAGCTTGGGATGCTCGTCGCGCAGTTCGCGCAGAACCCGGCCGGCGACGACGAGTGCGCCGACGTCGCTTCGCGCTACGCCGATGAGGGCGATGAGGTCGTCGAAGATCTGCCGCGCCTTCGCGACGAACTCGCGCGATTGAGTGCGAATGTCAACCTCAACGCCGAGGCGGAGAGCGAGGAACTCGCCGCGCGCGACCAGGAGCTGCGCAAGCAACTCGAAGACGTCATGAAAGCGCGCGAGACGCTGCTCGAATCGATTCACGAGATCGAGAAGCAGACGCAGGTGCGTTTCAACGAAACCTTCGAGAAAGTTGCGGAGGCGTTCACCGAGAGCTTCGATCGCCTCTTCCCGGGCGGGCAGGCGAAGATGTGGCAGACCAATCCCGAGAATATCTCGGAGACGGGGATCGAAATTTCGGCGCAACCTCCGGGTAAGAAAGCGATGCCGCTCGCAGCGCTCTCCGGCGGCGAACGGGCGATGGTCGCGGCGGCGTTGATCTTTGCGTTAATAAAGGTCAAACCATCGCCCTTCTATCTGCTCGACGAAATCGATGCCGCGCTCGACGATGCCAACGTGGAGCGGCTCTCGCATATGGTGCGCGATCTGCAGGGCGATTCGCAGATGATCGTCGTCACGCACAATCGCAAAACGATGGAGATCGCCGACCGCCTCTACGGCGTCTCGATGTCGGAGCCGGGGGTGAGTTCGATCATCTCGGCGGAGCTCACCCCCGACCCGGAGCTCGCCCTTGCCTGAGCGTGCGCGCGAGGCCGCGCTCTTTTCGGTCTCTGATAAGCATGGCGTCGAAGATGTCGCACGCGCGCTACACGCGCGGGGCGTCGCGATCTATGCGACCGGAGGTACGCGGAGCTATCTCGTCGATTGCGGCGTCCCCGCGCAAGATGTCGAATCGATCACGGGGTTTCCGGCGCTCTTCGGTGGCCGGGTCAAAACGCTGCACCCGAAGGTCTTCGGCGCGATTCTCTACGATCGCAGCACCGAAGAGCACCGCGCGCAGATCGAACAGTATGCGATGCCGAGCATCGTTGCGGTCGTCGTCAATCTCTACCCATTTGAAGCGACGGTCGCACGCGAAGGCACGACGCTAGAGGAAGCGATCGAACAGATCGATATCGGTGGAGTCGCGCTCTTGCGTGCCGCAGCAAAGAACGCCGCGCACGTTGCGGTGCTGACCGACCCTTCGCAGTACCCGCGCTACCTTGCGGCGCTCGAAAGCGGTGAGGTTCCTAACGGTTTGCGGCGGCGCCTGGCGGTGGCGGCATTCGAACGGACGGCTTCGTACGACATCGCCATCTCGCACTATCTTGCGACGAAGGGCGAATTGTTGCCCTCCGATCTCCCGGGTGCGCTTACGCTCGCGCTACCGCTCGCTCAACGTTTGCGCTACGGCACGAACCCGCAAGAGCGCGCGGCATTCTATCTCGGACGCGAAGATCGCGTTCCCGAACAGCTGCACGGAAAAGCCCTCTCCTACAACAACTTGCTCGATCTCGATGCGACGTTACGATTGCTCTCTCGCGCCGCGCTCGGCGCCGAATACGGCAGCGAACGCGAACGTTTCGTGCGCGCGGCGGTGGTGAAGCATACCGTTCCCTGCGGCGTCGCGCAGCGTTCGACGGTGGGGAAGGCGGTTCGCGATGCCATTGCGGCCGATCCCGTCTCGGCGTTCGGCGGAATCGTTGCGACCGATACGCGCCTCGATGCCGTTGCGGCGCGCGCGCTCGCCGAAGTCTTTCTCGAAATCGTCGCCGCGCCGGAGTACGATGACGACGCGCTCGAGATCTTACGCAAGAAAAAGAATCTGCGCATCATGCGCTTCACGCCCGAGCTTCCCGACGAACTCGCCGCCGAGTTGCGCGTGCGCTCGGCGCTCGGCGGCGTGCTCGCCGAGGAGAACGATCCTAACGCAGAACCCGAACGCTGGAGCGTGGTGAGTAAGCGCGTTCCCGACGATCGGGAGTGGCACGATCTCGCTTTCGCCTGGGATATCGTGCGCCACGTGAAGAGCAACGGCATCGTCATCGTCAAGGGCGGTACGACGCGTGGAATCTGCGCCGGGCAGACCAATCGCGTGAGTGCAGTGCAGATCGCCGCGCACCGAGCGGGCGAGCTCGCGGTCGGCGGATCGTGCGCGAGCGACGGCTTTTTCCCGTTCGCCGATGGGCTCGAAGCGGCGATTGCGGCCGGCGTTACCGCAGTGATCGCGCCGGGCGGCAGCGTTCGCGACGCGGAGGTTATCGCCGCCGCCGATCGCGCCGGCATCGCGCTCGTTTTCTCCAGCTACCGGTACTTCTTGCACTAGGGAGCAGCGACGGCCCTCGATACGCCGCTTGCAGCGGCTACTCGGGCTGACAGCGTGCGTGGTACGCGGCTACTCGGGCTGACAGCGTGCGAGCGCGATCGTGTCACGCCGAGTAGGTTGCCCTTCGACAGGCTCGGGGTAAACTCCGCAACCGTATCGAGGCGGCATATCGCCGCGGCTTAACGCTTAAAAATCTCTTCGTAATGCCGCTCGAGGTTTTGAACGTCGGGAAGTGCGTTTGCAGCCGATGGCGCGCGCACCTCGCGTTCGTTCATTTCATAATAGATTTTCCCGTTGCTAAAGTCTTCCCGGAGGCGAGGGCTCACGACGAAGCGACGATCGGGACGAATCGACACGTAACCCTTATCGAAGAGTCGGTGAATATCAGAACGCAATGCGATGCCGTTCGAAAGTTCGTGCCGTAACCGTTCGGAGAACGGCACGATGTGCGCGGCGTCGAGGACGGGCACGGTTCTCTCTCCGGAAATCGCACACCGCCGATCGTACGCGTCGAGGATGATTGCCCGAAAGGTTCCCTGCCCTTGCCTCGGTAGATAGAGCGCCGTCTTTGCGCGGCCCCCGAACGGGGCGCGCGAGTCTGGACTTAGTGCCGGTGGCGGCAGCGCGGCGCCGAGACGAGCGCGAACCTGCTCCCATACGCGTGCGCCCTCACCGGCATTCATGTCGTAATATGTTCCCGCTTGAATTTGAGACTTCCAGTCGCCTGGCGGGTCGATCCATGCGGAACGTTCGAAAAACGTCGGTTGATCGAGAAAAACGCAACCAATTTCGTGGCGTTCGTCGATTGGACGGCCGACGTACTGCGAAATTCGCTCGATCAGTCGGTCGACGTTTTCCACGCCGTTCTTTTCGCCGAAGAACTCCCAGGCATCGCGAATGCTATAGCGCACCGAACGCTCGAAAAAGCCCACCCCGACAATCGCGTTCACCGGTGCTTTCAATTTGAACAAGAACGGCGCCCCCGGGCGGGGGATCAGCAGGCTCCCGCCGGGTCGCCAAAAATTCACTTCATCGAGGGCGGGGCAGCGTGAGAGAAACTCAAACCAGTCGCGGTCGGTTAGGCCGATGTAGAGGTCGCGTTGCTCCCGGGGGTTCTCCACACCGGTAACGTACGTGCTCCCGAACGAAAGTCATGCCGATGCGCCGTGAGGAGGCTGCGATGCCAAGATTTCTCCATACCTCGATCTTCGTCAACGATATGGCCGAATCGATTGCCTTTTA
>JABEUW010000242.1 GCA_013043945.1 Vulcanimicrobiota bacterium
GCGCATGCTGATGAACAATCTCGATCCCGAGGTTGCCGAACGCCCCGACGATCTCGTCGTGTACGGCGGCAGCGGGCGTGCCGCTCGCTCCTGGGAGGCCTTCGATGCGCTCGTTCGCACGTTGCGCCGCCTGAAAAACGACGAGACGATGGTGGTGCAGAGCGGGAAGCCGGTCGCGGTCTGGAAAACGCACGAACGCGCGCCGCGCGTGCTCATTGCCAATAGCAACCTCGTTCCGAAATGGGCGGATTGGGAGACCTTTCGTTCGCTCGAAGCGCAGGGGCTCACGATGTACGGGCAGATGACCGCCGGTTCGTGGATCTATATCGGTACGCAAGGCATCGTGCAGGGGACCTACGAGACGTTCGCCGAGCTCGCGCGCCAACATTATGGCGGTACGTTGCGCGGCCGCGTCGCTCTTACAGCAGGGATCGGAGGAATGGGCGGCGCGCAACCCTTGGCGATTACGATGTGCGAGGGCATCGCGTTAGTCGTCGACGTCGATCGCACGCGATTGGAGCGTCGACGCGATTTGCGCTATTTAGATCTCGTGGTTGATTCGCGCGAGGAGGCGCTCGCGCGTGTCGAGCGCGCACGGCGCGACGGCGAGGCGATTTCGATCGGATACGAAGGAAACGCGGCCGACGAATTCGCCGCCCTCTTTGCCGCCGGGTTCCGCCCCGATGCGGTCACCGATCAGACCTCCGCACACGACATGCTCAACGGATACGTTCCCTCGGGGGTAACGCTCGCCGAGGCCGACGCGCTACGCGCGAGCGACCCGGCGGAGTACGAACGGCGCAGTTACGAGACCGCCGGCCGGCACGTCGAGGCGATGCTGCAATTTCTCGACGCCGGTGCGGTGGTCTTCGACTACGGAAACAATCTGCGCGAGGCTGCGAAAAAGGCCGGCATCGCGCGCGCCTTCGAGTTTCCGGGATTCGTTCCGGCCTTCATTCGGCCGCTCTTCTGTCGCGGAAGCGGCCCGTTTCGTTTCGCCGCGCTCTCCGGCGACCCGGCGGATATCGCGCGCTGCGATCGCGAACTCCTCGCGCTCTTTCCTGAAGATGCGCACCTCCATCGCTGGCTCACGATGGCGCGCGAACGGATCGCATTCCAGGGGCTACCGGCTCGCATCTGTTGGTTGGGCTACGGCGATCGTGCGAAGGCGGGGCTCGCATTTAACGATCTCGTGCGTCGTGGGGAGCTCTCCGCGCCGATCGTTATCGGGCGCGACCATCTCGATACGGGCAGCGTCGCTTCGCCATATCGAGAGACCGAAGGAATGCGTGACGGAAGCGATGCAATCGCCGATTGGCCGATCCTCAACGCGATGCTCAATACCGCCGCGGGAGCGCACTGGGTGAGCTTCCATCACGGCGGCGGGGTTGGCATCGGCTATAGCTTGCATGCCGGAATGGTGGTCGTCGCCGATGGTTCGCGCGATGCGGAAGAGCGCTTGGGCGCCGTTTTAACGACCGACTGCGGCATGGGCGTCGTACGTCACGCCGATGCAGGGTACGACATCGCGATTGAGACCGCCGACGAAAAGGGCATCGATTGGCGTCTGTAGCGGCGGCGCCGCTGCTGCTGCGGGCGCGCGCGCTGCTCACCTGCGATACCGACGCGCCGCAGCAGGGTATCACCTTCGAGGATCTCGGGTTTGTCGATCGCGGTGCGATTTTCGTACGCGACGGGCGCATCGCTGCAATAGGCGAGCGTGCGACGGTGGAGCGAGCGGCGAGCGCGTTCGATTGCGAACTCCTCGATCTTCCCAATGCGGTGCTCGTCCCCGGCTTTGTCGACGCGCATACCCATCCGCTCTTCTCCGGCAACAGAGAGCCCGATTTTCGCGCGCGTCTTCGCGATGAGCCCTCCCCGTTAGGGATGCTCTACACCGTCGCGCGAACGCGTGAAGCCTTGCTTTCGCCGGAGCGATTCTGGGGCGACGACGTGGAACCGCGTCTGCGTGCGATGCTCGCACACGGCACGACGACCGTCGAGGTGAAGACGGGCTATGCGCTGCATCGTCCCGGCGAACTGGAGTTACTCGATCTGCTCGTACGTGCGGAATCCGAGGAACGGCTTCCGTGGATGCTGCCAACCTTTCTCGGCGCGCACGCACTACCACCGGAGTTTCCCGACGCCGACGGCTACGTCGACTATTTAATCGATCAGTGCCTTCCCTACGCACGCGTTCACGGTGCTCGTTATGCCGATGCGTTCTGCGAACCCGGATTTTTTTCGGCATCTCAAACGGAGCGCTACCTCGAAGCTGCTCGGCGAGAAGGGCTGCGATTGCGTGTTCATTGCGATGAAATGCAGCATGGAGGCGCCGCGACGATGGCACTCGCCCTCGGCGTCGACGCTATCGACCACGGAAATTACATCACCGACGCCGACGTCGAGCGCCTGGCAAGCGGAGAGACTGTTTTGGTCGCCTGCCCGGCAACGATCGATTACCTCGGGTTGAAACGGCACGCTCCGGTGCGCGCGCTCCTCGAACGCGGCGGTCGCGTCGCGCTCGCCAGCGACTTCAATCCGGGCACATCGCCCTGCCTCAATCTCCAACACGTCGCCTACCTCGGGAGAAAAATATTTCGCTTGAGTGCTGCCGAGGTGCTCGACGCGGTCACGCGCCAGGCGGCGCGCAGCCTCCGCATCGAGCGCGGCGTCCTGCGCGTCGGCTCTGTCGCCGATCTCGTCGCGTTAGGGATCGACGAGCCCGATGAATTTGGTTGGTTGCACGGCGGGAATCTTGCAACCGCGGTCGTTCGTGCGGGGCGCGTGCTGCTATGAGCGAGCTCTTTATCGCCGCTCGCGCGGTCGTCGATGGAGAGGAACGGCGCGAGACCGGGTTCCTCGTCGAAAACGGTCGATTTGCGAAGATTGGCGATGCCAAAACGCTCCTGCTGGAGGCCGCGCATCGGGGAACGCCGACGCGACGATTTCCCGAGGATCGCCTGCTCGTTCCCGGTTTTATCAACGGGCATAGCCATGCCTACCAGGTGCTCTTGCGGGGGTGGGCCGATGACTGGAGCTTCGACAAGTGGCGCAGCGATGCGCTCTATCGTGTCGTTCCGCAACTAACACCCGAGGACATCTATTGGGTCTTCGTATTTGCCTTTAGCGAGATGCTCGCCGCAGGCATTACGACGGTTGTCGAGTTTTTCTATCTCAACGGCGCGGGAAACGCCCATGCAGAGGCGGCGATTCGCGCGGCCCGCGAGACCGGCATACGATTGATATTCGCGCGAACCTGGATGGACGCGGCGTACGCCCCTGACGCCTATCGCGAGACGATTGCCGAGGCGCGCTCCCGAAGCGAAGCGCTTCTCGCGCGCCACCCCGATATCAATTTTTGCGTTGCGCCGCATTCACTGCATGCCGCGTCGCCGGCGATGATCGAAGCCGCGGCGGCGTTCGCCGAAGAATACGATTGCATGTTGCACGTTCACGTTGCCGAGGCCGCCTACGAAGGGGAGGCGACGCTGCGGGAGCACGGCGCGACGCCGATTCGCTTTCTCGACCGGCTCGGAGCGCTCAACGAGCGCTGCGTTGCCGTTCACGCGATCTATATCGACGATGAAGAGAAGAAGTTGCTCGCCGAGCGCGGCGCGCGCGTCATTCATAATCCGATGACCAATCAATACCTCGGCGACGGCATCTGCGATATCTCGAGCCTGCGCGCACTCGGCGTACCGCTGGGGCTCGGCACCGACGCCGACGTGAAACCGTCGGCGATCGACGAAATGCGCGCCGCCTCGCTGCTGCAGAAGGTGGCGAAGACCGACGGCGCGGCGTTCGGTGCTCGTGCGGCCTTCGATATGGCGACTGCGAGTGGCGCGCGCGCGCTGCGGATCGATGCGGGGCGGCTGGAGGAGGGGGCGTTCGCCGATTTCGTCGTGCTCGATGCCCGCACGATCGATCCGTGGGCACCGGCGGTCAACGCACTGGTCTATCGCGGCGAAGATGCGTGGGTGCAGGGAGCGTTCGTCGGTGGACGGCGCGTCGGGGGGCGCGAGCCCAGCCCGGCGGCGAGGGCCGCGCGGGAGCGATTATGTGGAATCGCGGAACGCCTGGTTCCGTAAGAGACGCATGAACGTGCCGAAGCGCGCGTTGTTCTCCGGAGTCGAGGGCATCTCGGTATAGACGACGATCGCGGCACGACGGCGATCGCCGGTCGTGAGAATTCCGCCGTCGTGGGTCACCTCGCTCGTGTCGCCGGTCTTGTGGGCGAATCGGTCCCCGGGGGCGAGCCCAAGGCTGAGCTTGTCGTTCCAACGTTGTTCGCCGAGCCACCCTTCGATGATCTCTGCGCCGGGAAACGCACGTTCGGCGATCTGCCGGAAGAGCCGCGCCGCATCGCGCGCGGGATGCGCGTTCCGATGCTTCCCATCCCACTGCGGATCGAAGATCAGCGGATCGCTCCCGGAGAGCTTTCGGTAGAAGCCGGTCGCTTCGAGGCCGAGCTCCTCGCGAACGATCTCCGTCGCCTCCTCGCGGCCGAGGCGATCGAAGAGCTCGTTGGTCGCCACGTTATCCGAGCGATCGATCGCGTAGCGGCAGAGCTCCGCGATGCTTGCCGGGTAGCCCGGCTCGATCGGGGAGGGAGCGTCGTTGAGTGTCTGGTTCTCGGCGCGGACGGGGCGTCGCTCGTCGAGCGCCAGCTTGCCACGTGCGGCGAGGAGGAACGCTGCCGCAGCGAGCGGAGTCTTAATCGTGCTGGCGGGATAGACCGGGCGATCCGCATCCAGGGTCAGTGCCGGCCCGCTCGGGGTCAGGGGTTCCCACAGAATCGATGGGCGAAGGAGCCCGGCGCGCTCGGCGTACTCTTGAAGATCCGAACTCTCCATGTAGCGAGGGCCCTTCCAGAGTCGCCGCTGCAACCCTGGCTCACGGGATGGGTTAAGAGTGCGTGTAAGCACTTGCACGCAGTGCGCGAATAGAGTATTCTGCTCGTGCAAGTACTTGCTTGCACCAAAAACACGATGAAGACAAAGAGCACCAAAGTCCAAATTTTCGCGAGCGACCTCCTCGATATCGAGCGGGATGAGGCGCGTATCGACGCAATCGTCGATCGGCACACCGAACGGGTCGTCGTCGATATCGCCGAACTCGCGATCCTCGACGTCGGACGGATGCGCAGCCTGGTCGCGCTACTGCGCCGAAGCCGCGCCCATGGCATCGAGTTCTCGGTCCGTACCTCGCATGAGGAGGTGCGGCGCCAGCTCGCCCTCACAGGGCTCGACCGTATCCTCGAGATCGACGGAGATAGCGCGGCATGATCGTCCGATTTTTTCTCGTCCTCGCACTCGTGCCGGGGTTGCTCGCGCTCTCCGCGCCCTCACCCACGCCGAGCCTTCGCCCGATGAGCGCCGCGGGGATCGTCGACAAAATGCTCGAGCGAAACCCGGGACTCGCGAGTTATAGCGTGCGCGTCCACGTGACGACGCACATGTTCTCGTTTCCGTTTCTTTCGCCGACGCTCGATGGAACCTCATACTACAAGCGACCGAGTAAATTCGTCGTCGTCTTCGATCGCGTTCCGGCCTATGCGGCGGGCTTCTCGAAAATATTCAATAACGTCGGAGACCCCGGCGCGTGGTCGCACGATAATGTGGTTTCGTATGACGGAACGCGTATGTGGAACGGGCGCCCCGTCTACGTGTTGAAAGTCGCACCCCGGCAGTACAGCGATATTCTTGCCTATGCACACGCCATCGTCGACCCTGAGAATTGGGAGCTCGTCGTGATGACCTGGCATTATCGCGACGGCGGGACGATTTCGATGCGCCAGTGGTACCGTCGCGAACACGGCTACGACGTGCTTGCCGAACAGAGCGCCGATATTAACTTTCGCGTCCATGCGAGTTCGCACGCGACCTACGGCAAATATCAACTGAACGTCCCGATCGCCAACACCGTCTTTACGGGTGGCAAGTGAGCGCCCATAGTGCGACGGTTCGCGCCGACGAACGGCGCACGGCCGGGACCGATGCAACGCGCGAGCGGATCCTCCATGCCGCTCGCGAGGTCGTCGCTCGGAAAGGGAAGCGTGCGGCGACGACTCGCGAGATCGCCGAAGTAGCAGGCGTCAACGAAACGACCCTCTTCCGACACTTTGGGACGAAAGAAAAACTACTTTTCGAACTCGTAGAATACTGTTGCCCGAGCACCTCGATCGATGAGTACACCGTTTCGCTGCGCGGATCGGTCGAGAGCGATTTAATGACGATCGGCAACTTTCTTATGGAGCGCCTCTGGAATATGCGCGATATGGTGCGCTGGTCGATGGTCGAGGACGATTACGAAACGAACGTATACGGCTCGGCGACATGGCGCCCACAGAATGCGGTTCGCGAGGCGCTCGTTGCCTTTATGGCCTCACGCGTGGAGCGGGGCGAGATCGTCGGCAACCCTGAGGACCTCGCCGCTGTTTTCGGATCGATGATCTTCGCGCACGTGATGGGACGTCAGAAATACCCCGATGTTCGTTTTTACGCAGATCAAGAATATGGGCTGCGGATGTACATTCAAATCTTTCTCAATGGATCGAGGAGCAAGTAATGACGACAAATCTGCACGAGAGCCCCAATAACTCGGCAGTTGAGGACCTTGAAGCCGACGAGGATGCAGCCTCGAATCAGCCGCGGAAGCGTGTGATATTTGGCGTACTTGGAACGATTCTCGCGATTGTTTTATTGATATTCGGCGGCAGGTGGTATGCCTACGCGCGCGTTCACGCGGGAACCGAAGACGCCATGGTCGATTCCGACGTGGTTGCTATTACGAGCAAGATCGGCGAGAAAATCGATTCGATACCCGTGCAGACGAACCAGTACGTTCGCAAAGGGCAACTCTTAGTGGTTCTCGATAATCGTACCGAGCGTCACCAATTAGCCCAGGCACAGGCTGCGTACGACCAAGCGCTCTCGACCCAGACCACGTTGGTGCAACAGAGCCAAGGCGGAATCGCCCAGGCTCAGGCCGGTGTGGCGAGTGCGGTCGCCTCGGTTCCACAGGCCGACGCCGCGCTCGCACAGGCGCGCGCGCAGCTCGCCGCCGCGATCGCCGAGGTCCCCGCAGCACGGGCGAACTATTCGAAGGCCGCCGCAGATCTCGCACGCGCGCGTTCGTTGGTGCGTACCGGAGACGTCGCACGCCAAGATCTCGATGCCGCGCTCGCCGAAGAGGGTGCGGCGGCGGCGCAGCTCGCAACCGCGCAGGCCGACGTTGGGGCGGCACGCGACGGAGTGCGCGCCGC
>JABEUW010000243.1 GCA_013043945.1 Vulcanimicrobiota bacterium
AGCCGCTGAAAGCGGCGTATCGAGGCGACCCGGAGAGCGGGCGCATCTTGATACGGTTGCTGCGCAACCTACTCGATGTGACAAGATTCAATGCTCGCCGCGGCACGACGGCCGCTTCGCGTTTTACTGGAGCGGTGCGCTCGAGCGGAGCAGACCCTGCCCGTCCGTCGACGCGTAGAGATAGCCGTCGAGCCACTCCACCTTGGTGAAGCGACGCGAGATGGTCGTCGTGTTCGAACCACCGTCGAGGCGCGTCCAGGTCTGCCCGAGATCGCCGGAGCCGTAGAGCCCGTACCCGGTTGCAAGAACGAGAATCGGATCCTGCCCGGCGGGTGCTGCGGGATTGAACTCGAGCGAGGTCGCGTACTGCGGTGCAATCGTCGCCTGAACCCATTCCTCCGGTGCGACCGGTGGTGAGAGGCGGCCATTGATTCCGCCAAGACGCCAGGGCGGGCGCGGGGGCGCGAAGCGCAACGGGAACGTCTGACGGCGCCGTGCGAGCACCGACATCGCCTGCCGCGCAACGGAGAGCCCTCCTGGCTGCGCACCGGTAAAGGTAACGCCACCGTTGCTCGACGAGTAGATCGTCAACGCTCCGAAGCCGCCGACGGCGACGATATCGAGCGAGTTCTGCGGATCGATCGCGAGCGCAGATGGGGCGGTCGTGAAGGTGCTCTGCGTCGCCGTCCACGTCGAGCCGCCATTGGTGGAGTACTCGATCGTCCCGGCACCGCTCGATGCATTGGTGACGATGGCGAAGAGATTGTTATCGTTCTCCGGATCGACGCGGATGAAGCTGACGCCGTATCCGCCGGTGAGCAATTGACTCGATCCCGCTACCAGCGTGGCGGTCGCACCATCGTCGGTCGATTTGTAGAGGCCGCCGGTTCCATCGGCGATGAAAAGTAAGCCCGCCGTCTTTCGCGAGAACGAGAGGCTCGAAACGCTCGCGAGCGAGCTCGGAGTCGAGGGGTTGAACGATTGGCATCCATCGGTCGAGTAATTCAGCGCCGGTGCCGCCGTCTGCGAGACGACGCAGTCATTCGCGTTGAAGGGGCTGATCTCGGCGTCGCCGCCCTCGGCGAGCGAGGATGCGCCGCCGAAGGAGCCGGTCCAATCCGCTGCCGAGAGTCCGCCGCCCGGAACCGCTGAAGCAGCGGGGCCGAAATCTTGAATCGTCGTCATGATGGTCTCGTGCCCTTCACTCCCGCCGACGCCGAAGCCGTAGAGGTAGTTCGTCGAGAGCCCGCCGGTGAGCGGGGTCGGCAATCCTGCGGACTGCCCGCAATCGCTCTGGTAGTAGAGCCCTTGATCGGAGGCGATGTAGCAGGCATCGGTGCCCGAGGCATTCACGACGGTGAGCCCGCGCATATCGCCGTAGGTGTTGCCCTGCGTCGTCGATGTTTGCCCGTTCACCGGCGTATAGCTCGCCGTCGGCGGCGTTCCCGCGACGGGGAGCGCGCTCCATTCAGTAAACTCCGCACCCATGTAGATTCTGTGCGCGACGGTACTACTGTCGGCGAGCATCTGCGAGCCGTAGTAGCCGCTGGGATTGCCGCCGAGGCCGGATTTCGACGCTTGCGCTGCGACATCGGTCCAGGACACCCCGCCGTTGGTGGAGAGATAGAGCTCCTGCGAGACGGCCTGGCCGCCCATGGTACAGGACCAACCGGTCGCCCAAATGGTACTGGGCGTTGTCTGGTCGATCGCAATCGTGTGCACCGCGGCCGGGGCGCTATTGCCGCCGGTTCCGCATCCGAGCGCGGTTGCGGCGAGTTGCCCGCCCTTGGTCCAGGAGGTGCCGTTCCAACTCCACGTATAGCCGTTAAAGTCGCCGGCGATCAGCGTGCTCGGCGGCGCGGCGGCGATGCTGTTCGCACCCGAGCCGTAGGGGTTTCCGCCGGCCGGATTAAACCCGGTCCCTGCGGTGCTCCAGGTTTGGCCGTAATTGGTCGACACCTCAACGCCGGCGCTATCGGCGACGTAAATATCGGTGCCGAGTTGGGCGAACTGCATCGCCGGTGCCGTCGTATCAACCTGCGTCCACGAAGAACCGCCGTCAGTGGAACGGTAGATTCCGCCGAACTCCGTTGCGGCGAGCAGCACCGTGCTGCCGGCGTCGTTTACCGCGATGAGCCCGTTGACGCGCGTGTCGTCGAGCCCGTTGTCGTACCCGACGGGAGCCCAAGAAGTGCCGGCGTTCGTCGATTTATAGATCCCCGAGGAGACGTTGACTTCGAATCCGGTGCCGTCGCCGCCCGCAATGTAGATAATGCTCGAATTATTTGGATCGACGGCGACGCTCTGAATCTTTCCCGAACCGGCGAGATCGCCGCCGATCGTCGCGTTATTCAGGACGTTCTGCCAGACCGGGCCGAGATCGGTGAACGAGACCGCGGAGAGCGGCGCGACGGTATTGAGATTGATCGGTCCGGTCGCGCCGTTGAAGATCGCGCCCGCATTGCCGGTCGGTACGCTGACGGTGCCAGTGCCGGAGAAGCTGCTGAGTACGGTGCCGGTGCCGAGCGTGTTCCCGGCGTTACACGGGCCGCTCCAGGACTGCACGACGAGCGTATCGGTGCCGTAGGGTGCGGTGAGCGAGAGCGTAACCGGCGCCGATCCCGAAAAGGCCGCACAACTCTGGCTCGCGATCGTGCTGCTGGCTCCGCCGGCACCGCCGACGTTGATCTGTGCCGAGACCGAGAGGGCTCCCGCGGGGATCGTCTGCGGGGAGCGCTGCGTACCGGAGGTCGTGGCGCTGCCGCGCGTCACGGTGAGCTTGAGGCGTGCGACGCCCTTCGCGCTAGGTAGCGCGGGGCCGGTGCCGCCGCCGTGACAGCCGGCGAGGAGAAGTGCACAGGTGCCGCCGAGGGCGATGCTGCGAATGATGCTGCGATTCATGTTACTGCGCGCTTCCGGTGATCGTCGCTGGTGCGTTGAGTAAGAGCGTGGCGTTCGTCGTTCCCGACGCGCCGGCGATGGTGAGCGTGCAACTCGCGCCCGCCGCGTTCGCGGTGACGGTGAACGTCGTCGTGCTCGATGATGGGTTTACCGAGAACGAGGCACATCCACCGCCGCTCGCCGGGGTGGTCAGCGTGGCGGCGTACGATCCACTGAACTGCAATTCGATCGGCGTCACGGTGACGCTATAGGTAGCGCCGGTTCCCGGGAAATCGACCGGGTTCGAAGCCGAACCGCTAGTGGGGCCGAGGCTGCTCTGCCACGAGCCGGACCAAGTGAGCGTCACCGCGCTTGCCGATGGTGACGGACCCGAACTCGGCGAGGTGCTCGGCGAGGTGCTCGGCGAGGGCGCGAGCGTCGGCGTCACCGTCGGAGGCGCGGTCGGTGGGGGCGAGGAGCTTCCACCTCCGCCTCCGCCGCCGCAGGCCGATATGAAAAGCGCGCTCGCTGCGAGCGCGGGGAAGAGAAGCCGAGAGAGACGCATGGAGTCCTCCGCCAGAAAACTGAGAGGCGCCTGGGATTCGCCCCGGCGCCTCTGCTTCCTGGATCGTTGGGATTATAGGGTACGCATCGTGATGAGGTTGTCGAGGCTGAGGCCCGAGACGTACGGCGCGATCGCCGCCGGGAGCGTTACGGAACGCACCGGCAGATAGCGTCTGCCGAAACGCCCTTGCACGACGTCATGCAGCGAGGTACTGAAGTAGGCGTCGACCGTCGATGCGGGCGCTCGTGCATCGACAACGAGGTGATTCGCAAAGCGGTTGACGATCGTGAATCCGGCGCCTTGAAGCGCGCTGACGACCGTCTCTTCATTGCCGGCGACGGTTGCGGTCGGACGCAGCACGATCTGAATGCGCGTGAGTTGCGCGGGAGCGCGCATTCCTTGGTCGATCAGGCCGGTGACGCGCGGTGTGATATCGAGCGTGCGCGCTTGCGAGGAGATTGGGGATTCGCTCCGTTCCTCGCTTGCGCCAAAAGAGAACGGCGTCGAGAGGGGGGCGCGATTGGGGCAGAGCGTCGCTTCCATCATCGCACCGTACGGGACCCCGACTCCACTGACGTTATCGAACCCTGGTAGAGCCTTGTAGAAGGGGGATGTCGTGGCGAATTGATTGTTGCCGCTCGTGACATCGATGAAATCCGAGGGAGCGCTCGCGTAGGCCTGATACGGTAGCGCTACGGGATTGAAGCTCGCCGGTGAGGTCGAAAGATTAAAGTTGCAGTATTGGTAAAGTTCGGCCGCTAACGCCGCATACTCCGGCGCACTCCACGAGGTTCCGGCGAAGATTCCCCAACTGCCGTTTTGGTAAACGGCAACATCTTCGGCAGGCATTGCGAGATCCGGAACGTTCCGAAACGATGTCGATGCATTTGAGAGGCCGACCTGGAAGGGAGGCGGCGTAAACACCGCCGAGACGCCGCCTCCGGTCGCGCATTGCTTCGTTCCCGAGGCGCCGCAAGATGAGTCGTTCCAGGCCGTCGCACTCGTGAGTTTGTAGACGCCCGCGGTCTCGGTTCCGCCGACGCCAACGACGTGAGGATCGCTCGCGGGCGACGTGGCCCCTACGGTAAACGGCGTCGTGGTGTTATCGCAAACATTTCCGGTATCGCCGGCCGACGCAGTGAACGTGATGCCGAGCTTGCTCCCGGCGACGAAAACCGGATCGTAGAGCGTTTGTACGTTGGGTTCGTCTTCGCTCTCGCAGCCGCCGAACGAGGAGTTTACAACCGATGCTTTCCCATCGCTGATCGCTTTGTTGTATCCGTCGATGATGCTCTGGTCGGAGAGGTCGGGGATTTCGTACACGATGATGTTCGCGCCCGGCGCGAGTCCGGCGATCGTTTCGGTGTCGAGCGATGCTTCGCCGATATCGGCCGTTCCCGGTGGCGACGCCGATGGATCGACGACGACCTGCGAGATGCTTCGCGCGGTGGCTGGAATTTGGAAATACGATGTAAATGCGCTGATGTCGCTCGTGAGGATCGTGGAATCGATGATCACCGCGACCG
>JABEUW010000244.1 GCA_013043945.1 Vulcanimicrobiota bacterium
CACTCTGCTACCATACGGGGTGCCTATGCCGATGACGAGCCAAGAACTCCGCCAAGCGTGGATCGATTTCTTTGTTGCCCGAGAGCACAAACACGTTCCCTCGGCGAGTTTGATCCCCGACGAGATGTCCACGACGCTCTTTACGATCGCGGGAATGGAGCAGTTCGTGCCGGCGTTTCTCGGCGAACAACCGGCGCCCGCGCCGCGCGTCGTGACCGTGCAGCGCTGCTTGCGCGTCGCCGGCGCAAAGAGCGATATCGAGAACGTCGGGCGTACCGGGCGGCACGGCACCTTTCTCGAGATGCTCGGAAACTTTAGTTTCGGCGACTATTACAAATCGCAGGCGATTGCGTGGGCGTGGGAGTTCGTCACGCGCGTGATGCACCTCGACCCATCGCGGCTCTACGTGACGGTTCACACCGAGGACGACGAGGCTGCGCGCATTTGGGAGAGCGAGATCGGTCTCGACGCGGCGCGCATCTCGCGCTTCGACGATGATAATTTCTGGACGATGGGGCCGACCGGTCCCTGCGGCCCGTCGACGGAGATCTTCTACGATATCGGTGACGCCTACGCGAGCGGCCCCGAGGATCTCGGACCGAACCTCGGCAATCGTTTCGTCGAGATCTGGAACGTCGTCTTTCAACAGTTCAATCGCGCGGCGGACGGCACGCTCTCGGAGTTGCCGCGCAAATCGATCGATACCGGTGCCGGCCTCGAGCGCATGCTCGCGGTCGTCAACGGCAAAGCCTCGATGTACGAAACCGATCTTTTCCTCGATCTCGTTGCGGCGCAGCCGCGGCCGCAATCGGGTTCGCTCGCACCCGCCGAGCAGCGCGTACGGCAGAATATTATCGCCGATCACGCGCGCGCGGTCACCTTTCTTATCAACGACGGCATCTATCCCTCGAATAGCGATCGCGGCTACGTGCTGCGCTTCCTTATTCGCCGCGCGATCCGACAGGGACGCCTGCTGGGCTATCCCGACGGCTTTCTCGCCGCGCTCGTGCCGGCAGTCGTCGATTCGCTTGCGAGCGGCTATCCCGAGTTGCGTCAGAACACGGCGCGGATCGTCGGCGCGATCGAGCGCGAAGAGCATGCCTTCAATCGGACGCTCGAACGAGGGCTCGCTGTTCTCGACCGCACGATCGAAGAAGCGAACGAAAATTGTACGCGGCTTATCTCCGGCGAAGATGCCTTTGCTCTGCACGACACGCACGGTTTCCCGATCGAACTCACTCGCGAGATCGCCGCGGAGCGCGGTGTCGCGATCGATACCGTCGCCTTCGAGAGCGAGATGCAGGCACAACGCAATCGCGCGCGCAGCGACGCTGCGGCTAAGCGCGCGGTCGTCACGCTCGCCGAATTGCCGGCGGTAAAGACGCTCTTCACCGGTTACGAAGGGCTCGAAGGTGCGGGGAGTATCGTGGCGATGCTCGATGCCGAGCAAAAACCGGCGCAGGAGCTCGCCGGAGGAGCGCGCGGCCGAGTCGTCCTCGATTCGAGCTCGTTCTACGCCGAGCGCGGCGGACAGATCGGCGATCGCGGCCTGCTGCTCGGCGAGGATGCCGTCTTTGAAGTCGAGGATACGCAGTATTTAGGCGATGCCGCCGTTCACATCGGCATCGTGCGTAGCGGCACGTTCCGCGTCGGCGAACGCGTCACGACGGCGGTGCACGATTGGTGGCGCCGCGAGATTCGTCGGCATCATACCTCGGCGCATCTCCTCCAGCGCGCGCTGCGCGAGGTGCTCGGCGACGATGTCAGCCAGGCGGGTTCCTGGGTCGGCATCGACCGCATGCGCTTCGATTTTCGCTGGGCCGCCGGCGCGCTCTCTCCCGAGCAGCGTCGCGAGGTCGCGCACCGCGTCAACCGCATGATTCGCGACGATTCGCCGCTGCAGACGCGCGAACTCCCGCTCGACGAAGCGAAGCAGACCGGGGCGCTCTGGATGTTCGGCGAGAAGTACGGCGAGCGCGTGCGCGTCGTGCAAGCGGGGCCGTCGGTAGAGTTTTGCGGCGGAACGCACGCCCATTCCACCGGAGAACTCGGGCTCTTCGTCATGCTCGCTGAATCCTCGATCGGCAGCGGCGTGCGACGGATCGAGAGCTGCGTCTCCGATGCAGCCGAGCACTTCGTCACCAAGCAACAGGATCTCGTCGGCACGATCGCCGGATCGCTCGCGACCAATCCCGACGAACTCGGCGAACGTGTCGGACGCCTGCAACGCGAGGTGCGCGATCTTCAAGGCTCGCTCGCGCAACTCAAGGCGCGGCTCGCCGGTGCCGACGCCGCACGATATTGCGACGCTGCCGAGGGCGAGGGTGCGCGGCGCTTCGTTGGAGCGATCGTTCCCGAGGCCGACGCCGAGGCGTTGCGCCATCTCAGCGCGGCGATTCGATCGCGGATGCCGCATGGAACCATCGCGTTGATCGGCACCGACGGCGAGAGCGCGAGCCTTCTGGTGAGCGCCGATGAAGAAGCGGTCGCCGCAGGCATTCATAGTGGAAACCTTGTCAAACTTGCGGCACCCGCACTCGGCGGCAAGGGCGGCGGGCAAGCCGCTCACGCACAGGGCGGCGGCAAAAACGTTGCGGGTGCTTCGGCGGCGCTTGCGGCGATGCGAGCTGCCGTTCTCTCGGAACCGTGATCGGGCGCCGCGCGAGCCTCGCCGCCGCCACTGCGTGCATGCTGTTGCTCGCACTCGCGGCTGCGCCGAAGCGGCAGGACTCGCAGCTCGTGCTCGACGAGTACGTGCGGGCGATGGCTTCGCTCGCGATGCCGACGGCATCGATCTGCAATTATTCGATCTCGCAGGCCGGCCCGGTGCAGATCGAGCAGCAGCATCTGCTCTATCGCCAAGGCGATCTCGTTCGCGATAGCCTCCTCTCCTCGCAGGGAATTCCGGTTCGCGCGAAGTCGATCGTTATCGCGCATCGCGCCGATCGGTACGCGATCGATCGGCTCGCGCCGACGTTGCACGATTACGAAGTGCTCTTTCTCTCGGCGCATAAAGTCGGCGCGAACTTCGAATATCGCTATCAGGCGACGGCGCTGGCGCCGAGTTCGCGCTTTTCGATTACCGGCTTTACGATCGCGAGCGGACGCTTTCTCCCAAGTGCGATCGCATTTACGTCGTCGGCGAACGGCGTTCGCGGGCACGGTGCGGTGCTCTATCACGCCGTCGGGCAGTACTGGGTTCCCTACGAGGTTTACGTGACCGGGAGCGTCCACGGAAAGGCGGCGAACGAACGAATCGTCTGGAGCAACTGCCGTTTCCCGCGCTCGCTACCCGAGACGACCTTCCGCATACCCCAACCGCTTCCGAGTGCAACGCTCCCTCCCATTTAAGCGCTTCGCGATTCCGCCGAGCGTTCTCGCGGGCTTCGCAGCGTTTCTCGTTGCGTGGATCCTCTCGCACGGGCGCTCGACGCCGTATAACAATTACGTCTTGCTCGCACAGGCCTTTCTGCATGGCCATCTCGCTATCGACTGGCCCGGTGCCTATATCGACGCACTCGCCTATCACGGCGCGCATTACGTTATCGAGGCTCCGCTCCCCGCGATCCTGCTCCTGCCGTTCGTCGCGCTCTTTGGAAGCGCGGCGAACCAAACCTTGCTCGCCTGCGCGCTCGGCGGGCTCGCGATCGGCGCGCTCTGGCGCATCGGCGAACATTACGGCCTCGAGGCTCGCGCGAATGCGTGGGTTGCGGCGTTTGCCTTCGCGGGCACCGATTTGCTCTGGGCATCGATGCTCGGCGACGTGTGGTTTATCGCCAACGTCAGTGCGTTTGCGTTCGCACTGCTCCTCTGGCTCGAGCTACGCACTGCAAAGCGCGGCTGGTTGGTCGCACTCTATCTCGCCGCTGTGGTAGAATCGCGCTTCAGCCTCGTCGTTATCGCGCCGCTCGTTCTCGCGTTACTGCTTGCCTCCGACGATGCGGCGCTCCGCCTGCATCCGGCGTGGCGCTCGCGGCTCGTCGGCTTCGTCGCCGTCGCACTGCCGGTCATCGCACTCTGGGTCGCCTATAATCTCGGCCGCTGGGGCACCTGGGACGATATCGGATACTCGATGTGGTTCCACCAAGACCCGGCGGGAAGCCCGTACGGCTCGCCCTTTGCGCTACGCTACCTCTCCTATCAGTTGCAATCGTTTTTCTTGCAGATGCCGACCGTGCTCTCCGGCTTCCCGTATCTCCGCCCCGAGATGACGGGCGTCGCGCTGACCTGGACCTCACCGGCATTGGTGCTCGTCGCATGGGCGCGCAAACCGCTGCGCGATACCGTCGTGCTCTGGTTGATGTTGCTTGCAACGTGGTTGCCGAATCTTGTCTATTACGTCAACGGCTTCGCGCAATTCGGCATGCGACACGCGCTCGATTTCGAGCCGTTCGCGGCGGTGCTGCTCCTCCTCGCGTTACGGCGCGGAATCCCGCGCTGGGGATATCCGCTGATGCTCTACTCGGTGCTCGTCGGGCTCTGGGGCTGCTGGTATTGGAACGCCTTTATCCGGCCGGGAAATTAGGCGGCGCATCGCGCAGCGCACGTTCGCGTAACGCACGGTAGGCAGCAGATAACGCGCTCGCTTCGGCGATCGGTTCCCCGCAGAGCGTACCGACGCAGAGCGTCGCGGTGGGAGGCCCCGCTTCTTCGCCACTCTCGAAGGTAACGCTGAGTTCGGGAGCGCCCAGGCAGAGCGCCGCTCGGCGCCACGCACGTGTCGCGCCGGAGTTCCCGCGTATCGTAAGCTTTGCTCGAACGCGCCCTGCGAGTGCGCTCGCGCGCGCATAGCTCGCTGCGAAGAGCCCGGCGTTGCGATAGGTCGAAGCGAAGGTTGCGAGGATTGCGCGGGCGCGCTCGGCATCCGCGGGGCGCTCGGCGATCTCGGCGATACGGAGCAGCGAGCGCGCGAGCGAGGAGTTTTCGGCGAGCGGACGATCGCGAAGTGCGAGGCGTCCGAGATCCTCGCTTTCGGCGATCCGATCTGCGGCGGCAGCGCCTTCGGGCGCGAAGGCTGCGAGCGTCGCGCGAACGAGCCGATCCGCACGCTCGAAAAAGCGTGGCTCGCCGAGCGCTTCGTAGGCATCGAGCGACGCGGCGATCGTCGCGCATTGGTCGGCGAGAATGCCGCGCACGCGCGGCTCCTCTCCGCGGCGCCATACGCGCAACATGAGGCCCTCGCTATCGCGCACGTGCAGTTCGAGCGTGTCGAGCACGCCCGCGGCGATTGCCGCAAGTTCCCCGTCTCCGGCGAGCAGCGCAATCTGCGCGAAGGCGCCCGCGAGTGCGGCACTCCACGCAGTGTACGATGTCGGATCGACGAACGGCCGCTCGCGCGTCGCGCGCTCCGCGGCACCCAACGCAAAATACGCTTCGTCGGCATCCTGGCTTCCGAGAAAAACGCCGCGCTCTTCGTCGAAGAGCGTCGTGCGAACGTACGCGACGCTCTGTTGTAATGCGGAGTCGAGTGCGGCATCGTTTTCGTAGGCGAGCAGGCGCGCGAGGATGCGCAGGAGCGCGCCGTGATCCTCGGCCATCTTTTCAAAGTGCGGCACCGACCAATCCGCGGTCGTCGAATAGCGGAAGAAACCGCCTTCAACGCGATCGTAGGTGCCGCCGCCCGCCATCGCCCGCAGCGTCCGTATAAGCATTGCGAGCGATTCGTGCCGGCCGGCGAGCCCGTCGTCGAGAAGAAACTCCAGCAGGTCGCTCTGCGGAAATTTCGGTGCGTCGCCGAAGCCGCCGTTTTGCACGTCGTAGCTCGCGCGCGCTCGTTCGGACACGAAGTCCGCGGCGCCGGCGTCGATATCGGCGGCGGGAAGCGTTTCGCCATCCGCGCGTTGCGGTTCCATCATCGCGCTCTCGACGCGGTCGCGATGCTCGGCATAATACTGCGCGATACGCTCGAGCGCTTGACGCATCGCCGGCGGCGGCAGATAGGTGGCGCCGGTAAGGATCGTTCCGTCGGGCGCGAGAAAGGCCGTCGTCGGCCAGCCACCCATGTTATAGCGCGCGTTGATATCGGGGCGTTCGTCGTTATCGACGCGGATCGGCACGAAGTCGCGCGCGATCGCGGCGATGACCTCGGGATCGGAGTAGCTCGTCTCATCCATCACGTGGCACCAGTGGCACCACACCGCAGAGAGCGAGAGCAGAATCGGGCGATCGGTGGAGCGGGCGAGAGCGAACGCCTCGGCTCCCCACGTGTGCCAAGGAATTTCGGCGGCGCGATTCGCGCGTGGTGAAAAGCGAAAACCGTCAGACATCGGAAAAACCTCGCAGAAACGATGTAGCGTAGAAGACGATAACGAGCGTCAAGATCGCGAGGAGCGGCAGCGTTGGAAGGTGTAGGGCGAGCGCCGCGGCGATCGCCAGCGCGAAGAGAAGGCCGAGCGCGGCATACCGGCGATGCGAGCGCGGCGTCATTGCATAGACCTCATCGGCGTAGGGGTGCCCTTCGTTGCGCCGCGATGCCGCAAACGCCGCGAATGCGAGTGCGAGCGCTGCGAGAATGCCGACGATATCGATGGGAGGCACGATGCGTCGCCGTGCCTAACGCAGAGCCGTTGTGGCTGAATCGAACGAAGCTGAAAAGCGCGAACTGCGACGGCGCGCGCGCCTCGCGAGCGTTCTCGGGTTGATCGCCATCGTCGTCGCGTGCGTCGCGCTCGCTGTCGCCATCACGATTCTGCGGACGCGTTAACCGGCGTTCGCCCGACACGCAGCCCGAGCGCGAGCGCGATTGCGGCGAAAACGAGCGATTCGATTCCGGCGAAGGGGCTGCCCCAACGCGTCAGCATGCCGGTCGATATCGGCGGAGCGATGACGCCGGCGACCGAATCGAGCGAAGAACTCACGCCGAGCACCGTGCCCTGTTCGCGTTCGGAGGCGAGCGCGCTGATGAGCGCGGTGATGCCGGTATTTGCGAAGCCGACGCCGATGGTAAGGCTTGCGTACGCCAGGGCGAGCGTGGCGAGATTGTGGACGAACGGCAAGAGCGCGAGCGCCGCGACTAAGAGCGCGAGCCCGATCGTCGACATCCGTCGATCGCCGAAGTGCTCCGACGCGCGCCCGATCAGCACCGCATTGACCAAGACGGTGAAAGCGGCGTAAACGGCAAAGGCGATATCGGTTTGAAAGAGCGTGAAGCCGAGTTGCCCTTGGAGATAGAGCGCGATGACGCTGTAGTAGCCGTAGAGTGCGAGCGATAGCGCGAGTTTTTGGCGCAGAATGCGGGCGAGATGCGGGTTGCGCAGCGTCGCGAGGACGTCGCCGAAACCGACGTGCGCCTCGGTTTCGTCGGCTTTCGGTTTCGATTCGGGAAGCATAAAATAGGTCACCATCAGCGTGACGAATTGCAGCCCCGCCGCTGCGAGGAAGGGCGCGGTGAAACCAAATCGCGCGAAGAGCAGACCGCCGCCGACCGGCCCAAAGATCATCGCCGCTGCGAACGTCGCGCCGATGTAGCCGAACGCGCGTGCGCGTTCGTTCGGAGCGACGAGATCGGCGACGTAGGCTTGCGTGACGCTGATATTGCCGCCCGAGAGCCCTTCGATGACGCGCGCGATAAAGACGATGAGGAGATTCGGCGCAAATGCCAACATCGCCCAACCGATCGTCGCGCCGATCTGGCTGATGATGAGCACGTGTTTGCGCCCGACGCGATCGGAGGCATGCCCCCAGAGCGGCGCGGCGATGAGCTGGCAGAGCGAGAACGTGGTGAAGAGCAGCCCCGCAACGACCGGCGCCGCCCCGAAGTGGGTGACGAAATAGGGGAGCATCGGAATCAGCATGCTGAAACCGAGAATATCGATAAACGTGATGCCGAGAATCGGCGCGAGTTTTCGAATCATAGGGCTCTGGGGTTAGGGACACGGGAAGAGCCCCGAAGGCTTCAGGGGCCGCTACCGGGTGCCCTGGCCATCACAGAGGGCGGTGCTGCGCGGGCGCGAATCAAGGCGAGCCGTGCCCAGGTGGCGGAATTGGTAGACGCGCTGGTTTCAGGTATCAGTGGTGGCAACACCGTGGGGGTTCGAGTCCCTTCCTGGGCACCAAGCGGCA